>NZ_JACJEM010000024.1:0-61228 GCF_014164085.1 Pseudoalteromonas sp. SG45-5
CTTAAATCGTACCTTGAACTTGTTGAGTTAACAGGGCGTTGTATACGAGAGGACAAACGAGGGTATATTGAAAGTACACACTTACCCTTACTCGAAAGAGTCAATATTTCCTCTGAAAACTGGTTGAAACTCACCACACAATTTACACGCGTATTTCATGGTGCAGTAGGCAGACCAATCTCACAAGCAAGTTATTGTGAAAATTTAAACAGAAAACGGCGATCAAATATTAGTAACTGCGAGAAGTTACTCGCATAAAACGTACGACTTGGCAAAAAATGAACACTGCATCATGCAGCGTATTTTTATACGCCTAATTTAAACTTAAGAGTACAAATAACTTATTTACTGGATGAAATGAAAGTAACGCATTAGTAAAAGATAAATTTTTAACCTAAAAAGTAAATCTAATAATACACCCTTGCTTGTTGATTTAGAGTGGCTGTCTAGTTACCACTTTGCTGAGTGTCGTGGCTAAGTAACGATGCCTTTGCCCAAAACGAATAACGCACGGATTATCCTGTCCATTCCACAAATGGTTATCTTAAAAATTTCGCAATTAATTAGGTTAATATCTATCCTAACCACCTCAAATAAGCCACTTAAACACCTATAATATCTTTCAAAATACTAATTAAAATAATACCAACTCCTCTTTTTATCTTTCGCGTAAAATTGAAGTAACCAATTGAACCAAAATAGGAACTCAGCTATGGTTTGTTTATCAATAAAAACAAATAAAAAAACGAGTAAAACGACAGGCTCGTTATATGCCAGTTTTATAAACGGGTTGTCACAATCAATCAATAGGGTGAAGATATGAGCATGGAGTATAAAACAATCAATTTAAAGTTTAAGAACCGTTGGACGAACTCAGAATTAAATACCGATGAATTAGATGTAGCAATTAATGCACAGGTTTCAGCAGGGTGGGATTTTGTGAATGTTAGTATATCTACATTGTTTGGCTATCCTCAATCCGCTTTGTGTGTTTATAAAAAAGAAAAATAGCATTGGTTGATTAATCAATAGTTGGCATATAACCGGGTAGCCGGAGGCATCTAACCATCGGTCCCGACACCACCCATCATGCGCTTTCTATTAGTAGGAAGTGCTATGGGCGGTTCATCTCCCATAATGAATATTGATCCAAATATCCCTCAATGACACTAAACCTTGTGACGCTAAGTAGTCATTGCCTTGCGAAATGTTTATTTCTTTTGTTTTGAGCTTCTACAAGTGCCTACTTTTGGTACGGTTGATACCACACGCTATGACGAGCCGCTCGCTAACACCCACTTTCATTAAGTATAATAAAGTTGACACCCACTCTTACTATTACATAAATCGCTAATTAAAGTATAATAAAGTTGACACCCACTCTTACTATTACATAAATCGCTAATTAAAAAGTATAATAAAGTTGACACCCACTCTTACTATTACATAAATCGCTAATTAAAACAGTGAAATACAGGATTCAAAACAAAATTACAGTGACATCCAATCTAAATTTCCCTATAGAAATAGGGCGACAAGTGCTGTTTATTAAAAAATAGCAAACGACTCGGCTGTATTACCCCTGATTCCTTTAAGTAAAGTGCGGAATATTTAAGGGAATAAATGTATATTTCAATAAAGAAGGCGGCATAAATGTTATTAATAACTGCCGATACGTTAAGTAAGTTATACTCACCTTTCAAAACCTCACCTATTGAGTATTCGTGGATATCAAAGGCACCTGTATTGCATCAACTATTGATGAACATGGCCCAGTTTATGTATATCAAACAAAAAAGAATCTAATCCTCAGTTTTGATGGGAGAATTTATCAAAGCTGTACAAAATTAAATAATATTAACGGGTTAAGCCTTGCTTATACGCAAGCTATGATGGCTGCACTCTTTTTTATACCTAACCTAAAAACGGCAATGATAATGGGGCTTGGTGCGGGTTCAATAGCCAAAAGTCTTTATCATGCTTTTCCTTCCCTCATAATTCATACTGTTGAATATCGCCAAGCAGTTGCTGATATGGCAATAAAGTATTTTAAAGTCCCTATATCAAAACGTTTGTTGATTCATATTGATGATGCGGCAAACTACATGAAAAAAATCGGATAAAAACTGATGTAATTTTTTCTGATTTATACAGCGCACAAGGGATGGAGTCAGATCAAGTGCAATCATCTTACTTACGTGATTGTAAAAAAGCGCTTACTTTTGATGGCGTTCTCGTACTCAATATTTGCCATATGAAAGTTGGACAACGAGAGAAGTTTGACCAATTGCTTGATAAAGAGTTTGAAGGACACATTCTTAGTTTTATCATAGCAGGTGGTAATAAAATTATTTTTGCATTTAACAATAATATACCTTCATTGAGTAAATATGAATTATTTGATAAAGCAATCGCGTTACAAAGAATAATAAATGTACCAATGACACGTTATGCTGAACTGTTATTTAATCACGTTTAATAAAAACAAGTGACAATAACTTTAGTGGTTTAATTTGCAGCAGACGTTTGGTATTTAGGCAAGGCAGAGCCTATGGTGTTGTTCCCCATAAATAGGCGATAACGCAGCATAAATGCGCAAATATAAACAGAGTACTCATTTGGTAAACTCGATACAATATTCTGCCGCCTCCATTTGTATTTGCGTTTCATAAAAATCACTGGGTAGCTGTATATCATGTTGAAGGTGTTTTGCGCTGAGTGTTTGTATGTTCTTCATGAGTGTTTGGCGCTTTTTAATCCATTCATTTGGAAATATCGGATTATTGATAAGGTGCGATAAAGCCCTAAATTCAAAGTATATAGTTCTGCGTATTGCTTGGGCTTCCTGCCTTGCTGATGAATGAACTGTATTTACATGATGTATTATTACGTCTCCTGCACAGGCTGTAACATCTAAGCTCTTTAACTCCGAATTTGTTAACTGGCGTTTTATATCGCACACACTTAATGGGCTACAATGAGAGCGAGGGATCACCTTTAAAGCCCCATGTTCTGCTTTTGCGTCATCTAAATATATACCTACAGTTATAATTGGTGTTTGCGTACTTACGGGCATATCACGGTGCCAATCAAAACCGTGCGTATCTTGTGAATGCTTAATTACAATTGATTCATAGGTCGGTAAAGCGGGTTCACCAATTAAAGCTTCAACGTAATTCATGAGTTTAGTATGTGCTAATAAGCAAGCGAATTGAGGTTCAAATAGAAAAAGTGAATTGATACGCGATATATATGGAGTATCCGCATTTTGGGTGATGGCAATATTATCGAGTGATTGTCCTAAAAAGTAGTGTGACTTTGCCTTATCATCCAAATGCTGGCAAAAGTTTTGAAGTTTAGCAATTGTACTAGGTTCAATTAATTGTTTAATTAATACAAAGCCTTGTTGTTCAAACTGTTCTGATACCAAGTCAGTTTGCATATTAAAAGTTTCCTTTTAGTAATATCACACCAATATATTTTGCCAAAGTTTAATGGCGTTACTGCATTTAACTCATTTACTATTAATGACAATATTGGCTCAAAAGTGGTTTAATCTTGAAGTATGTAAAGTACTAATAAAGTCAGATTTATACAACGATACGCAGCTCATACTTATAGTACCTTGGTGTCTGTATTTAGTTAATAGATGATCAAAAATTGCTGTTACAGTACTATTAGATTGGGGTAATTAACACTTGCTATTTCGCCATACAGCTGAATAATCAAGCATATAAAAAGGAATACAAATGACTAATAAAATATTAGATAAAGGGGATCAATCGGCAGTAGATGAAATTATTGCTATAGGCTATCCAAAAAATACAGAATACCTAGAAGAGTTATTATCTTGGACATGCGATCCTAATTGGCCTATTGCTGGCCCAATATATCAATATTTTATTAAGCTTGGCAAAAATGAAGTCGAAAGGGTACTTGTTGCAGCAAGTAAAGCCGACAATGACTGGAGATATTCCCTTATTATTCAAATAATTTCCTGCTACGACGATGAAACATTGAATGAATGCATAAACGATTTAAAAAAATGGGCATCTGTAACAGGCTCCGATGAATGTGATTTTGAAGCAATACGTGTTTTAACAGACAGAGAACTGATCCCAGCCGACGAAATAGCGCTGATAGCAAAGAGAAACCTGTTTGTATACAACATCTGGATAAAAGAAACACTTGAGGCTGCAAATAGGGCTCTCTATTTACTTCCTTCAGGCGAACATAAGCTCTAAACTTTTATTCGCAATAGTATGATTATCATAAGAAATAGACAGAATGAGAATGAATTTAGTGTTATTAGAGTGGTGTAAACTACAGCAGCTCTAATAACATTAAGCTGAAACTATTTTAGTTACCCCAAGGGTTACTAGAATTAGAGCGTTGTTTACGATCGCGAGCACGTTGTTTAGTTTCTTTCTTTTCTATAATTCGCTTCGCATCAACAAAACTAAGTTCACATGGTTCACCAGGTTTATGATCCGCTGGGATAACACGGTCACGTGGGGGGAGTTCATATTGAACATCGTCAGGCTTAGGCAAGTTTTTAAGACGGTATAGATAAAAATTATCTACTTTCTCTTGTGCCCACTGTGTTTTACGTAAAAATTTAACCGCAGATTTTATATCGGGGTTATTTTTAAAACAGTTAAGTTGTAAATAAGCGTGCAGGAGTTCCCACCCGTATTGTTCAACCAGCTCTTCAACCACTTGTTCTAATTTTACGCCTTGCAGTGGGTTATTACTGAAAAGTTCTTGGTTGCTCATAGGTGTTACCTCGTTATTAAAATACAAATTGTATTATAAATTTAATAAGGAGGCTTTAACAGTGCAAATAGCTCAACTTTGGCAATTAACTACAACGCGACCTCTAATTTTACCTTCCATAAGTCGCTCTGCGTTATCAATTACCTGTTCTAGCGTTATTTCAGTCGAAATTTTATCTAAATAATCAGCGTTTACTAATTTAGCTAAACGATCCCATGCCTCGATCCTATCTGCTTTAGGGCGCATTACGCTATCAATACCAATAAGTGATACACCACGTAAAATAAAAGGTGCAACTGAGGCAGGTAAATCCATACCTTGTGCTAGTCCGCACGCTGTAACTACACCACCATATTTTAATGAAGCACAAATGTTTGCAAGTGTGTGGCTACCGACAGAATCTATCGCTGCAGCAAAACGTTCTTTTTGTAGTGGTTTACCGGGGTTCGAGAACTCATCGCGGCTAATGATTTGTGTTGCACCTAGCTTTTTTAAATACTCGTTTTGATCTAACCGTCCTGTTGCAGCGGTTACGTTGTAACCAAGTTGATTTAGTAAATAAATAGCAAAACTGCCTACGCCACCATTAGCACCTGTTACCAGTACCTCACCAGAATTTGGTGTAATACCTTGTTTTTCGAGCGCTATCACGCTTAGCATGGCGGTATATCCTGCAGTGCCTATTTGCATAGCTTGTTTTGGGGAGATCTCGGCAGGTAAGGGGATTAACCAGTCGCTATTAAGTGCTGCTTTTTGTGCAAGTCCGCCCCAATGTTTTTCACCCACGCCAAAACCGTTTAAAATTACGTTATCGCCGTTTTTAAATTCATCGCTGGTAGAATTTGTAACAGTACCCACTAAGTCGATACCAGGTACCATTGGGAAGCTTCGTACTACCGGCCCTTTACCTGTAATCGCCAAGCCATCTTTATAATTAAGCGTGCTGTATAGAACGTTTATAGATACGTTTTCGTTTGGCAACTCACTATTTTCGATAGTTGATAATGAGGCGCTGTAGTTATTATCTTCTTTATTAATAACAATGGCTTTAATTGGCTTATTCATGGGATATCCTTTTAGACCGATCGTCTTTTAACTGGCAAATAAAAACGCATTAGGTTAATAATGCGCGTAAAAACATTTCTGTATATAAAGTAAGTGGGGTATTTGATTTTGTGAGCTTGGCACGCATAACTGCGCCTTCCCAACCAATCCAAAAATATTCGCTCATTAGGTGTGTATTTACACTGTTTGCAACAGTGCCTTGTTGCTTCGCTTGATTTAAGCATTCTTCTACATGGTTTTGCCATGTGGTGTAGCTTTGCATTAATCTGGTTTTAAACTCATCACTCAAGTGATTGAGTTCTTGATTTAAATTACCTACTAAACAGCCTCGTTTGTAATCGTATTTTTTCATCCCTTTAATAGCACTTTGGGTAAAATTAACAATTCGCTCAAGTGGGGGGACATCTTCTTGCTGTAAATAATGGGTAAGCTTGGCAATAAAATAACAGTCGTACGCATCTACTAATGCAATACCGTAGGCTTCTTTACTTTTAAAGTAATGATAAAAAGAGCCTTTAGGTACAGCTGCTTTTTTTAAAATGGTATCTAGCCCTGTGGCGCTAAAACCAAATTCGGTTAGGGTTTCTAGGCCAGTGCGAATAAGTAACGCTTTAGTATCGGCATTATCTCTGGCTATTTTAGGTGGGCGACCACGGCGTACAGGTATTGATGTATTTTTGTTCATGAACTTATATTAGACCGATCGACTTTAAATAATCAAGTATAAAGTTAAATTGTTTAAAAATAGTTCATATTGCAATAAATCGATAATAAAAAATAATTGCAATAAAAGTGTCACGATTACATTTTTATTTGGAACTTACTCAAAACACACGAGTCGTAATTTATGTACTTAAGTACATTTTAGCGATTATTAAGTCGTATTTTATTTCGCATAAAACCGGTCAAATTAAATGTTGTATGACCACTTACTTTTTTAAATGTTAATTCATTTTTGCATCAGCAGCTTAGTTAAAGTCAAACACTTTAATTGCTTTTATGATTTGAATTTTACATTTTTATTAACTATTCATTAAATGTAGATTTCACTAATGCTACACAATATATAAATAAAAAGGTGAGGATATTACCGATGAAGAGACAGAAAAGAGATCGTCTAGAAAGAGCTCATTCTCAAGGTTTTAAAGCAGGCTTAGCAGGTCGCTCAAAAGAGCTATGCCCTTATCAACAAGTAGATCCCAAATCGGAGTGGTTAGGTGGTTGGCGTGAGGCGATAGAAAATCGCAACATGTACAAAACATAATAATCTATAATTGAATTTAAGCAAAAAGGCCTCCACGTTGGAGGCCTTTTTGCTTGTTCGCTAAATTTACAACCTAAACAGTTTAAGTTGAGTCATTTAAAACGCGCTAGTGTCTTGAAATAAGCCCACTTTTAAATCTTTAGCTTCGTAAATTACTCGGCCATCGACTTCTACAGTGCCATCAGCAACACCCATAAATAATTTACGTTTAATAACGCGTTTCATTACAAGGCGGTAAGTTACTTTTTTATTAGTTGGTAAAATTTGGCCAGTAAATTTAACTTCACCCACACCTAGCGCACGGCCAAGACCAGGTCCACCAGACCAACCTAAGTAAAAGCCAACTAGTTGCCACATAGCATCTAAGCCTAAACAGCCAGGCATTACTGGATCGCCTTTAAAATGACAATCAAAAAACCAAAGGCTGGGGTCAATATCAAGCTCAGCAACAATTTCGCCTTTACCATGAATACCGCCATCAGCTGTAATAGAGGTAATGCGATCCATCATTAACATGTTGTCGCTTGGTAAACGGCAGTTACCTTCACCAAACATTTCACCTTGACCACACAGGATCAACTCTTCTTTTGTATAGCTATTTTTAGGTTCCATAACACTTATCTTCGCTTAGAAATTGCCAAGTACTTTAGCGTACACTTGTACGCTAAACAACTCGGAGCAGTTAAAAAATCAAAATATTGCGCATTAAATCATCAATCAATCAACTCGATTGGTTTTTGCTCTATAAAACCGCGCAATTACAATCAGAAATCATTATAATTAGCGCTGTCTTATAACCAGTCTAAAGGAAGTTTATGATCCTTTTTGTTAACTCACTAACTGTGATTGATTTTTCTTACTTATGTAACAAACGTGGCGCCGTTGGCGAGAGCTGGATTGTTGATTTAACTTTGCACGGTAAACTTAATAAAGAGTCTATGGTTTTAGACTTTGGTTTAGTTAAAAAGCAAATTAAAGGCATTATAGATGAGTGTATCGATCACCGTTTAGCAATTCCTACAGGCCTTAATGGCACCGTGTCTGAGTTTGATGAGCATAAAACACTCGACTGCACATTTGGTGAAAACAACCACTTAGCGATGAGTGCTCCTCATCAAGCTTATTGCATGATTAACGCAGATGAAGTAACGGTTGAATCGGTGACTGACTTTTTAGTTGCCACAATTTTACCAAAGCTGCCAGATAACATTGAAAAAATTGAGTTGTCTCTTAAGCCTGAGCATAGCCAAAGTTTTTATTATCATTATAGCCATGGCCTTAAAAAGCATGACGGTAATTGCCAGCGTATTATTCATGGGCATCGCTCTCAAATAGGCATAAGCCTTGATGGTATTTCTATGCCGCGCTTACAAAAAGAATGGTCTTTAAAGTGGCAAGATATTTATCTAGCCACCAGTGAAGATCAAATTAACGCACCTGATTTAAAACACATTACAGCCAAAGTGGATGATGTATGCTTTGCCTATACATCGGCACAAGGCTATTTTGAAATGGCTATTAGCGAGTCTCGTTGCGACATTTTACCCGTAGATACCACTGTAGAATGTATTGCTGAACATGTAGCCGGCCAAATTAAAGCCCAATATCCTGAAAAAGCTGTAAAAGTGACCGCTTATGAAGGTGTCGGAAAAGGGTCAATTAGTTATGTTTAAAACACTTTTAGCAACAGCGCTTGTTGCCTCTGCTAGCTTTAGTGCTATGGCGCTTGAGCTAAAAGGGCATTTAACACAAGGCGGTTTAGTTACCGGTAAGCTTGAAAACGCAAAGTCAGTTAGCCTAAATGATGAAAATTTAAAACTATCGGCACAAGGTGATTTTGTGTTTGGTTTTGGTCGTGACACTGAAACTACTCACACTTTAAAATGGGTAGATAACAATGGTAAATCGTATTCACAGCCAATTGCTATTACTAAGCGCGACTACAAAATTGATAAAATTACCGGCGTAGCTAAAAAATATGTCTCTCCGCCAAAAGAAGTTAGTGCGCGTATAAGCCGCGAAGCAGTTGCTGTGCGAAAAGCGAGAGAAGTAAACTCTGATTTACTGTATTTTTTAGACCCTGTATTAAAGCCAGCAGAAGGGCGCATATCGGGTGTTTATGGCAGTCAGCGTTATTTTAATGGTGAGCCTCGTCGTCCTCATTTTGGTTTAGACATTGCAAATAAAACAGGTTCACCTGTGTATGCACCAATTAGCGGTACGGTGGTATTTGCTGAGCCTGATTTATATTACTCAGGCGGTACATTAATTTTAGATCATGGCCACGGCATTACCTCCACATACATACATTTGAGTAAGCTTGATGTAAAAGTGGGTGACAAAATTGAACAAGGCAATAAAGTAGCTGAAATTGGTGCAACCGGCCGTGTTACTGGCCCTCACTTAGATTGGCGTTTTAACTGGAAAGGCGAACGCCTTGATCCTGCATTATTAATGCAAGACACATTAGCAAACAAAAAGTAGAATTTATGACTGACATAAATCGCGATGCAATAATTGCACAGCGTATTAAAGATTCAACCACATCAGTAACAAAGACCGTATTTCCTGGGCGTACTAACCATCACAATACATTATTTGGTGGTGATGCACTGGCATGGATGGATGAGGTTGCATTTATAGCAGCGACTCGTTTTTGTCGTAAACCTTTGGTAACTATTTCATCTGATAGGGTCGACTTTAAAGAGGCAATACCAGCAGGTACTTTTGCAGAGTTAATCGCTAAAGTCGTACATGTAGGAAATACGAGCTTAAAGGTAGATGTAGATATATTGCTAGAAACAATGCATAAAGACGACAAGCATTCAGCCATTAGTGGTAGCTTTACGTTTGTTGCAGTGGATGATAATCACAGACCGACACCGGTAGTGTGCGATAAAATGATTTATGGTTTTGATTAATTTAAAGCTTTAAATACATGATAAAATAAATTTATATAAGCACCATAATTGGTGCTTATATAAAAAACCAAAAAGAACACATCATACTAAATTTATATTAAATATAATCTCAACAGCGATGTTAATATTAACGACTAAAGTAATCAGAATGGGAGCTATTAATTGATAGGGCTGAGAACTGTTAGCAGTGAAAAGGTATGCTTTAAACATACCTTTTCTCAAATAGAGCCTCAATTAAACGCACTAATATTTACATCAATACCACTTAAAGCACCATTGCCGCTATCCAACCAAATATTAGTAACGGTATATTAAAGTGCACAAAGGTCGGTACAACCGAATCCCAAATATGGTCGTGCTGCCCATCGGCATTTAAACCTGATGTTGGGCCAAGTGTTGAATCTGACGCAGGGGAGCCTGCATCACCTAATGCCCCAGCGGTACCGACAAGAGCGGCAGTGGCCATTACTGAAAAACCCAGCTCTAAACACAAAGGTACAAACAAGGCTGCAATAATAGGCACAGTTGAAAATGAACTACCAATGCCCATTGTGATCAGTAATCCAACAAGTAAAATAACGGCTGCAGCTATGGGCTTATTTCCATCAAATAGAGTAGCGGTACTATTTACTAAGCTCTCCACATCGCCAGTGGCTTGCATAACCGATGCAAAACCCTGTGCTGATATCATAATAAAACCAATCATCGCCATCATTGCAACGCCTTTGCTAAATATGTCGCCATTTTCTTCCCATTTAACAACACCAAATACGCTAAAAATTATTACACCGACTAAGCCGCCTAAAATCATTGAGCCACTTACGTTTTGTGCAACTAAAGAGGCGAGCACTGCAAATAAGCCAACTAGCATCACTTTTTTAGGATTCTCGACAGCCACTGATTTACTCTCAGTTGTAAGCGACTGTTCTTTGTAATCGCGGCGTTTACGATAGGTAAAAAATACCGCAATAAGTAAACCTATAAACATACCAATAGCGGGTATAATCATTGCCATCGGTACTTGGGTATTAACTATGCTTAAGCCGTTATCGACTAGATTTTTATGCAAAATCGAATACAAATAAATACCGCCAAAGCCATAAGGTAAAACCATGTAGGATGTGGCCAAACCAAACGTTAAAATACATGCAATGGCACGGCGGTCTAATCGAAGTTTATTAAATACCACAAGTAATGGAGGGATGAGAATAGGTATAAACGCAATGTGTACAGGTACCAAGTTTTGCGATGATACGGCGCAGGCTAAAATAATTAATAATATAAAATAACTCAGTACAGTTTCACTGCCGCTATCTTTAGCATTAACCTTAGCAAGTAATTTAGCAGCTAAAATTCGCGTTAAACCCGATTTAGAAATTGCTACAGCAAATGCGCCTAGCATGGCATAACTTAAAGCAATTTCAGCGCCGGCCGACAAACCGGAATTAAATGCATCTAGGCTTTCTTTTAAATCTAAGCCTGCAGTTAAACCTGCTACAAGGGCACTGAGTGTCATTGCCACTATGACATTTACGCGGACTAAAGTAAGCCCCAGCATTAAAATAACGCCTATAACAACCGCATTCATATTTTTCTCTTATTTGTGCTTTTAATTAATTTTATCAGATCTTTAGCCTGAGTTTTACGCTCTTTTGTAAATGGCGTTTTAGCATAACGTACTTGGTTAAATAACTGACTAAATTCGATGATTAATAGCCCAACTTCAGGTTTTTTTTGCGAAATATATTCAAGTTGCTGGTTTGGCGTTAAGTGCTCAGGTGCAATAACTTTATTTTTTTGCGCCCAGCGTAAAATATCAAGGTACTCTTTGACGATAGGAGGGGGTTTTGTTTTACTTTTTTGCGGCCAATTTAAATAAACAAAATAGCCTGCAAAGCTAAAACCAGCGATTAAAAGCACCATTAGAGGCACCAGCCAACTATTTTTACTACCAAAAAATGATTTTAAAAAGTCACTTTGCTTTTCGTCATCAAACCCTAAAACCCAGCTAGACCATTTATAATCTAGATTTTCAATCTCGAGTCTTAACCAATTAATAGCAGCAAAGTTACTTAACCTGACTAAACCAAAATCAAGATTACTTTTAAACTCATCATTAAGTTCATCGTTTTGTGAAAGAGATCCATTTAATCGTTCGGGGGCAACAACGGCGGTTGCATCAAAAATTATCCAACCTTCGTTTTCTAAATATACTTCTACCCACGCATGCGCGTCGTACTGGCGAACTGTTAGCGTATTATTATCTTGATTTAATTCACCGCCTAAATAACCACTTACTACACGAGCAGGTATGCCTGCATTTCTAAAAATATACGCAGCGGCGCTAGCATAGTGCCCACAAAAGCCACGTTTGTTTTCAAATAAAAACTGATCAATTGTATTATCACCACTCATAGGGGAAGGCGTAAGTGTGTATTTAAACTCTTTTTCTACAAAATACTGTAACAAGGCATTATAGAAATCACGATCTGAATTAACATGCTGCATTAAACCATTAGCTAATTCAGAGGCTTGGCTATTTTGTTTATGAGCAAGATACGTATAGCGTTTTTTTTCAAACGGCTCAAGCGCAGTACTTTCAAAGTCAAAGCTGCTGACATTGTATTGTAAACTTTTGGCCTGATAATTTTTTTTACGTAATATACCAAGCAAACTGTTGTTTACGTTTTTGCTATTACTCATTGAATAGGCCAATCCGTATAACCATTTTTGGGTAGCAGGCTCTGCAATAATCGTATAGTTCGCCAGCTTTTGGGTATTGTTTGTAACGCTTGGGCTGTTGTTAGATTGATTATTATATTTTAAATAGTCAGACGTAAGCCACGCATTGCCATTAAATTCGTCATGCACAATAGCTCGCCAATAATAAGGGGAACTGGGGGCTTGTTGATTAAATGTAGCTCTAAAAACTAATTCGTCAGAATTAGAAAGCTTTGCAATATCAAAGGGGTCTACCTGCTCAGAAAGCCCTGTTTTGGCTAGCTTTGGCCCTGGCAACTGCCAAAATGCAGGGATTTTAGGTAAAAATAAGAGTAAAAATATTGCCAGCGGCAATGCCATTAAAAATAGTTTACTACTTTGTTTTGAAACCATTTTTAAGTTGTGCTTTGACTCTAATAACCCAAGTACAGCAAAGTTTAGTATAAACAAACCACTTATAACTAAGGTTGTTATTATACTTTGGTTAAATAAATACGCAGACGAGAGAGAGAAAAAAGTAAGGGTGATAATAATATGATAATGCTTTTTTGTTTTAGCTTGTAGCAATTTAAAAATACTAGAAAGCAGTAACATAGCAACAAATAATATAACCGTATCGGACATTCCAACACTGTAAATCATTACAACTAGAGAAGAGCCAGCCAATATATTTGCAAGCCATGCATTGGGCTTTTTAGTGTTTCTAAAGGCGATTACAAAATTCCATACACATAACGTAGCTAGCACACTCACAAATGCAATGGGTAAATGTGCAATAAAAAACACAATTAAAAAGGCGTAGATAAAGCACAATGAAAAGTTAACTATTTTTTCATTTTTGATGTTATTCATAATACATCGCCATCATAAGCACTTAAGCATTCTAAACACTGCTGCTTGTGTTGTTGACCTGTGTTTATTTCTATCGATTTATTTGGCAGTTTTAACATAAAAGAGCTATTTTGCTCTGTGGCTTCACAGACTAAAAAACACAATTGGCTTAAGCGCTGTTCAGTGCCGCCTGTCATTAAATTAAAATCAAACAAAGCATTTGCTGTTTTAAAATCAACAAATTCTTTTACCAATAACTGTTGAGTTTTAGCATAGTGTTTCCAAGATACTCTATTTAGCCCCATCTCTGGCTGATGAATAACTAAATGTTCAAACTCTTCACTTCCGAATTTTTTTACTTTGCCATTATCGGCCTGTTCATCAAGTGAACTAACATGTGCATCACTGTGTACTTTTTCTAGCGATGGATAGACAAATACAGTTGCTTGAGGTTGAACGTAACTCCAAACAGTTACTAAACCAAAAGGGTAGTTACTAGCAATTTTAATACGCTGAAAAGCATAACGTCCACGTTGCTCATAAGGTAAATTAAGCGTTGCAGTAACGGCGGTGTTATTTATTTCATCAAGGTGACAATAAGTTTGAGTAATATCCTGATAAATAAGCGATATTGACTGGCACGCATGTGTACTTTGTAAAATAAATTGTGCGCTGGGTGTTTGCGCTGCAAAACTCGAAAACACATTTTTAAATGTGACTGTTAAGCCTCTTACGTTGCTATAACCCATTAAAATAGCTATTACTATTACTACAAACATAAGGTAGGACATTATTAAAATTAAATTATTTTGATAATTAATACCCATCACAAAGTTTAAAATAGCGACAACAATAAAGTACCAACCAAGAGACGACGGTAAAACATAAATAGTTTTATGTTCAAGCGTAATTGAATTTTTTAAATGCTTACTTTTCAAAAGTTTATTAAAAAAAGCACGTTTAAATGAGGTGTATAAAGTAGGGCGCTTAATCGATTTTTTTGGCATAAAATTTTATACCGGAACCGACACTGCTTTTAAAATATCGTTAACTTGCGATTCACCCGACTCATTATGCAGCCCTAAGCGATGTTGACACACACTCGTAAATACAGCTTGAACATCTTCAGGTAATACAAAATCGCGGCCATCTATAAATGCCCACGATTTTGCCGCTTTAGCAAGCGCCATACTTGCTCTTGGTGAAAGCGCCGCTGCAAATGCATTGCTACTTCGCGTAAAGTTAACAAGCTCAATGATATAATCAACAACTGGTGAACTTAAAGTTATTTGCTGAATGTGTGTTTGAATCTGCGCTAATTGTTGCTGATCAATACGTTGTGGTAATTGAGTATAATCACGCTTTTGCATATTTAAAATTAAACGTTTTTCCGCCTCTTTTGGCGGAAATCCCAAGCTAATACGCATTAAAAAACGATCTAATTGGGATTCAGGAAGGGGATAAGTACCTGATTGATAAAGAGGGTTTTGTGTTGCAATAACAAAAAATGGGTTGGGCAGCGTATACTTTTTACCATCAACAGTAACTTGTTGCTCTTCCATTGCCTCAAGTAATGCGCTTTGTGTTTTAGGGCCTGCTCGATTTATTTCATCAGCTAAAACAACTTGGCTAAAAATAGGTCCTTTATGAAACGTAAAGCTATGCTCGCGTGCATTAAATACATTAGTACCTAGGATATCTGCGGGTAGTAAGTCGCTAGTAAATTGTATTCGCTGATACGATAAACCAAGCACAGCCGCTAAAGCATGCGAGAGCGTTGTTTTACCCATACCGGGTAAATCTTCTATTAGTAAATGGCCTTCGCTAAGTAAACAAGTAAGTGCCAATTTAATCTGTTGTTGTTTACCAAATATAACACTCGATAAATCGTCTATAATTGTTGCTACAATACTGCGCATGCTAACCTTTTTCATACCAACTAGTCTATAAGTTCGAGCCGCTTCATTACGGTGTCTACTTTTTTTGCGTTAAATGGTTTTGCAATAAATCCTTTTGCACCTAGCTCCCACGTGTTTTGTACGTTTTCAAAACTGTTATGGCCAGAGCACATTACAACGTGTGCCTGTGGGTAAGTTATATTTATAAATTCTAAAATATCGGTGCCATCAGAGTCCGGTAAATCAACATCTAAAAAGATAACATTAGGCGACTTTTCATCAATAACCGGTTTTGCTGAGCTAAAATCTACGCTTTCTAAAATATCTTCATAACCTAACTCGGTTAGAATTTGGTTTAGATAATCACGTATTTCTTTTACATCGTCAATGATGAGGATAGGCTCAAGCGGGCGAACAAATTCCATATGTAGGTTACTTCTATTTTTGAATACATCTAAGTGCTTTAATACTAAGCTAACCCCATCATAAGCTCAAGAACGTTGCTTAAAAAACACTAATAAATAAACTGTTCATAGGTTTGACCAACAGCTTATTTTTAAAGGATTACCTGCTTTTATATCTCCTACGAACTTTAAATTACCTTAAATAGCACCTTATTTTAATTACATAATCATATGAAACCTAGGTGTTTTTTATTAAGGAATGGTATATTTATAACTGTAAATAACAAAAACGTTATTGATAATTAGATACTAAAAAATTTATATAGCAGCAAATAGAATTAAAATTATGTAATGAAAATAAAGACTTAGTTTTCTTTCTATTCTAAGAGGTTTACGTGGTAAAGCTATCAAATACAGAAATTAGAAAGCTCGATGATGCAGCCAGAGCAGGGTGGCTGTATTATGTTGGCGGTAAAACACAAGATGAAATAGCTAAAAAGCTAAATGTATCTCGCCAATCGGCACAAAGAATGGTCGCATTATCAGTTAGCCAAGGATTAATAAAAGTTAGGCTCGATCATCCTATTGCAAAATGTATGGATTTGGCCGAAAAAATAAAAAGCCGTTTTGGGTTAGATTCGTGTGAATTCGTGTGAAGTTGTACCGAGCGATCCGTCTGAACCTTCATCTACATTAGGTTTAGCTCAAGCTGGCGCGGCAGAAATAGAACGTCATTTAAAATCAGAACAACCTAAAGTCGTTGCAATGGGAACCGGCCGAGTTTTACGTGCATGTGTAGATGAACTAAGAACCGTTGATTGTCCGCAGCATAAAATTGTAGCAATGCTGGGTAATATGGCTTTGGATGGTTCGGCTTCACCTTATGATGTTGTAGTAAGAATGGCCGAACATACCAATGCAAAACATTATCCAATGCCATTGCCAGTTTTACCAAGAAGCATTGAAGAAAAAGAGCAATTACACGCACAGAAAAATATAACTGGCAATTTAAAACTCGCTAAAGACGCCGATGTAACATTTGTTGGTATTGGTAGCTTAGGTGAAAAATCGCCGTTACATATAGATGGTTTTATTGATGCACAAGAACTTACAGAATTACAAGATCTTGGTGCTGTTGGCGAAATGATTAGTTGGGTGTTTGATAAAAACGGTAAGCTTTTAGATTGCACAGTTAATCAGCGTGTAGCAAGTACGCCATTAAAAACAAATGCTAACAAACAGATCTATGCGATAGCTGCTGGCGAAGAAAAAGTATTGGCCATTTTGGGCGCAGTAAGGTCAAACATGATCAGTGGATTAATTACTAACGAATATACAGCTGAGCGCTTATTAAGTATTGGTTGAACAATTTGAAAATAAAGCATCTGTATTAGTAATACTTGTTATTGTAATAAAACCACTTAATGTCCGATACCGTCTAGTATTGGACATAGTGAGGGCGCATTTAAGCGCTCTTATTATACATGTAACAACTACCTATAATTTATATTATGTTAAATAAGGTGTTTTACGCCATATTGGCGCGTATTCCCAGTTCAAGCAAAACCCCCATCGTAAGCCCTGTTTTTATATGTTTTCTCTTTTTGGTGATTATTCGTTTATTTGGATTGAAAATAATTTATCAATCTAAAAAAAGAATGGAAAAACACAAAATAATTTATCTCGATGATCTCATTTAATTATTTTTTGCCGGATTTAGGTATTTATTTATTGGACTACTTATTATGGATACATTTAAAAATTTATTATTTCGTGCTGGTTTCATGAATTTTGGTAAATTAGATCGTAAAGCAACTATGGAATTTTTGCTTATAAACTCAGAACGTACTTTAGAGCGCTGGGTAAGCACAAACAAACCCTGCCCACGTGCTGTGCGAATGCTTGAACAACGAATAAATGGTGGTATGTCTTTACATAAAGATTGGGATGGTTTTTATATTTGCCGTGAAGGCTATTTGTGGACACCGCGCGGTAAACGCTACGAACCTAGCTACTTAAACAAAATAGATTTTTTGCAAAGCTCAGTTCGCTATCATGAAAGCCATGTTAAAACGCTACAACAAAAAATAGATCATTTGCATGAGCTAGTTGCGGCCAGTGATACCCTAAGAGCCATTGGTAATGATTTAATTAAAATGTCTGATGAGTTTGCGCTCAAAGATATAGTATTGAAGTATGGCGATAAGAAAAGAGCTTAAGCTTTTAAGTAATTAATCTAGCATAAAAGTTATAGCAAATGCCCTATTGGTAATTGCTATAACTACTGAAATTAATATTCATTACGAGAGACGAACCGCCCATTGCATATCCTGTTAATAATAAGCGCATGATGGTTGTCAGGGGCTGGAGGTTAGAGACCTCCGGCTCCCCGACTTTGTGAACCAACTTTACTCTTTTGTTATAATGAACTGTCTTAGGCATCGGTTTTGTTCAACACTAATATTTCCATTATTTTCTTTTCCATGACACAAGAAACTAGAACCATCTTTAAGGTCACAATTTATTAAAAGGTTCTTTTTAGGTTGTTCACAGTCTGAACTAGAGCAAGTTACATAATCATTTACATCTATGGATGTGAACCTTTCTATATTTTTTATCTCATTATATTTCTTTTCTGTAACAATAAATGTCAAAACAAGTTCCTTTTTAAGATTATTCACTAAAATGTGAAATATTGGGAGCGAAGCGAGTAATTTATCCGAGTGCAGCGTCTTGTTAAGCCATTGCATCTAGTTCTGCATGTGTTAAATACAAGCCTTTATGATCACCATTTATCATTTCGGTAAGTGATTCGCGTAGATTTTCATACTTTGCATTTGTTTCAAAGTCTGGTGCTGTAAGGTGAGTAAAAAGATTATAGGGTTTATCTTTTACAGGTGATTCATTCAAATAATAACCTTCAAAATCAGGATTATGAACTACTGTCTGAACACGACCATCAGTTGTATCAGCAAGCGTTCGAATATTTAAATTAATGGTCCACATGCCATTAGCGGCTCCATCTTTTCTAAGCTTGGTATCTAAATCATGAACCGCGATGGCGTTCGCATTAAATTGATTGAATATCTTTATGAATGTAGGAATATTAGCCTTTCCTCGGCAGTTAATTACACAATAACTGCCTTCTAATCCACTTTTTTCAATAATGTACTGATATGCCAAATATTCAGTGTCTCCTTCAACAAGAATTGAGTTTGGATAGAAAAAGAACTCATTCACTGTTGGGCAGCAGCGATTTAACATTTTAAGATTATCCCTTTCATCTGGACTGAAGTGTGCTTTATCTGTCTGAAAGTAATAAACACCTTTCTGGGAATTGGACACCTTGATAAGCGTGGTATGATCTTGTGTTAAATCAATAAATACTGGTGAGTGTGTAGTACAAATAACTTGCCAGCCAGCGATATCAGCTAAGGCATAAATTGCTTTTCTAGCAGCTCTAATAATGGATGGATGGAGATTTATTTCTGGTTCATCAATCAATAGCACCTTGGGCGTTTCGTTTTTAATTACTTTTGCTCCTTTTTTAAACATCCCCTCGCTACACAGAGCGTTTATCGCTGACCATAGAAATGCTCTTTTTATGCCCGTACCTTGATGCTCAAGCGACGATTGATGATTACTGGACTTAATAAAGAATTTACTCCCATCCTTAATGGCATCTTCTGCTTTAAACTTACCAACTCCAGTTTCAAAACTTACAGTGGCACCTTGAAATAGCTTATTTAATTCTACCTCTATCTTACTGCTCAGCTGCCCAATACTTCCTGATAACTCTTTATCTACTTCCTTCGCGAGCTTTTCAATTTCTGCAACAATTCCAGCAACCTTGCTTTTATCGTCTTTCAATTTTTTGGCTGCATTTTTTGATGCCAAGTCTTTTACCACTTTTTCTAACGCATCATAACCATCATTAGGGTTTAACCGAATTGGTGTTGGCAATCGACTTTGTAATAGAGTGTTCCAGCCACCTGCGCCACCTTTCTTCCATTCATATGTTTTATTGCTAAAACTGTATTTAACGCCGCTTTCGTCTGGAGCTTCCCAGCGGATTTGGAATTTTGCACAATCACCAAACTCTGGATCGTTTTGCAAATACCATTCTTGTCCTAATGTATCAATATCGTCTTGCGTCACGTCATTAAATACACCAGTGATTATGATAGGATTTTCATCACTTCGCCCATGGAAATGGTCAATACTAAGCGAACTCCCCATAGAAACATACGCTTCATAAGCATCAAGTATTGTAGATTTACAACTATTATTTGGGCCTACTAATACAACAATATTGTCGATGAGTATTTTAATCTCATTGTTGATACCTTTAAAATTTGAAATAAGTAAAGCAGATAGTTTCACGTGAATATCCTTATATATGTGGCTTAACAGTTTTATCAGAGGACACTTTCCTATTTTTACGTGAAAACGTCCCTCTTCAGGCTCTGGCACTATAGGCTCTTCATATGTCAGCCACCAATGATAAAGAGTTTCGAGTTCTTGCTTTGTAGATCGAGTAATTTCATCAACATCCCAATTAGTGACTTCAAATAGCCTCTCTTTTTCGACTGTGTCTTTTAGTAACTGAAAACAAGCATGTAACATTACAGTGTCTTTATCGCGCCATTCTTCATTTAAGCTTTCTATTTTTAATTTATTACTAGGTTCCATAATATCCCACAATATGGCGGCTTTGAAAAAATTATATAGCTTAACTTTATAAATATAAACAGGTGTTTATAAACGATGGATTTTACTTGTTTTTTAATGCAAGCTTACTGGTAAAGGTAATTATTTGACTTTTAATTAATTAAAAAGGTAACTGCCCTACTTCCATATTTTCTTTATGTTAACAGCGATTTAACCATTTCGATTAATACACTTTGCTTCACTGGTTTTAATAAAACGCTATCAAAACCTAGGTTGAGGTATTCACTATCACTGGCTCCATTTTTATTTGCAGTATGCGCAATAATTTTTGTTGAAGCTGGGTTGATGTGTTTTTTCAGTTTTAGCATGGCATCAGTGCCTGTAAACTCAGGCATAACAATATCCATTAAAATAATATCGTAATTGCCTTGGGATACCATTAGCATGGCTTCAATAGCACTTGGCGCAAAATCAATATTAAAATTATGCTCTGCAAGCATCGCTCTAATCACAATTTCAACTAAAGGGTCGTCATCAACTAAAAGTATATTGTGGTTTTTTTTTTGCACAGAGTGTTTAAATTTTGTTGCAATATCAACCATGTTAGTTGGCGTTTTTTTAGTTTTAGGCGTTGTTGTTACAAGCTCAAAAACATTATTTATAGTGGGGCTAATCAGCGGGATCACTAAAGCCGTGGAATTGATGGTTTTTTTATGCAAGTGTTTGATGGCTGAAATACTATTTGCTCCCAATATTCGACTGAACAGTTAATAAGCTCCCCAACATAGTTAGGAGTACTTAGTGGTAAAACATCTAACGTTTAACTTCAGGAGTATTTCAGCAATTTTTAAGCCAAAGTTTTTGCTTAAAATATTGATATTTATTAATAAGATAATAAAGTATCTACACTATTACAAATATAATTCGCAAAATGCAACGCCATATGCAAATAAGTTGTCTCTATAATATGGCGTTTGTATCACTTATTACAAGTTTTAGGTTGCACAAATAAAAGCGCACTTGTTAAGTAAGTTAATGTAAAGCTGGCGTAAATGGAATGCTTTGGCAAATTTTTGCTTCAGCTACTAGTAATTCTTCTAGGCGAATATCAACGTCTTCTTTGTCGAAATATTCGTAAGCCAGTTCAACAAATAAGTTTTTATGCTTTTCTTCTGAGGCAGCAATCGCAGCATAAAACTCTTTTTCTTTTCCTTCTGGCAAGGCTTGGGCAACTAAAGAAAAGCGTTCATGGCCGCGTGCTTCAATTACACCACCAACGAGTAATCTATCCATTAAAAATTCATCACGACCGTTTCTAAATAAGCTGCGGATTTGTTTAATGTATGGATCTTTTTTGTCGTCACCTAAGTTTACGTCGCGCTCCATTAAAATTTTAAGCACTTCTTTGAAATGAATCATTTCTTCAAGTGCTAGATCTGTCATGGCTTTTACCAATTTTCGCTTATCTGGGTAATGCGACAACATAGACATGGCCATGCCAGATGCTTTTTTTTCAGCGGCGGCGTGATCTTGTAAAAAAGTATTAAAGTCAGCAAGGACAACCTCGGTCCATGCAAATGGTGTGTGGTATTTTAATTCAAACATCTTCTATACAACTTAAATAACAATGCGGCGATTTTACCGTATTTGATTTAAAAAATCTTGTAAGGCAGTAATTTATCTATGCGTCCTTTGGCCGTAGATTCTACTTTTAACGGGTGTTTAATATCATTCCATGCGGTGACTTTACCGCCCATATTCATTTTTTCAAAATCAGTTTTATCACTTTCAAGTGCCAAAAAATTACACAGCTGTTTGTAACTGTGTGGCTTTGCTATATCAATAGATAAAAAGTCTTGCTGACGATTTTTAAAATACGTTTGAGCACTATTAAAGTGCGTGTTGTAACAGTTTGTTAAATAGTTATCGTCGTTAATGTTATGCAGTGATAATTCACTAAAGGTATTTAAATAACAGCGTTTTATATGGATATTAAAGCCCCCGTCTGTACGGGTTAAATTAGTGTGCATACGCGTTAAAAGTTGTTTTATTGAAGGAAGCCAAGCTGTAAGCTCTCGTTCTATATAGATAAATTTAGAATGGGGAAAATGAGTATCAAGCGTTTTAAAGTCATTAAATATGGGAGTGTCGGCAATGGCGGTGGCATTTTCAAAACAAGCATTAGTATACGCAGTATGCGCTGTTGTAATACCGAGTTCTAAAAATGCGTGGCACACACTGGTTGTGCCGGTACGCGGTAAGCCTATTATAAATATTTTGCTCATTAACTTTTCTTTAATTAGCCACGTGTTACTAGTAATACAAAGGCGCTAACAACTATGACTAAGAATGTTGCAATAGTACCAATTTGGCGATATTTCAGGCTTTTTTCTACTATACCTAAGTTTTGAAACACACGTCCAATCAATAAAGTACCGCCTAATATGTGGCAGTAATGGCTTGCAAGCCCTTGGTACTCTGCTAAAAAAAGCAGTATTAAAGCAAGTGGTACATATTCCATAAAGTTTGCATGGGCACGCACAGCACGCTGCAGCGTTGTATTACCGTTATCACCTAACGATATTTGTTCTGCGCGGCGCACTTTTATTACGTTAAAGCTCAAATAAATGTAAAAGAATGCAAGTAATGCAGCATAAGTTGAAATGATCACGGCGTTTTCCTGTTATTTTTATCGCATAAGCATGCGCTCTATTATTGTGGACGTGATAATAACATATAAATTTGAGCAGCATTATCAGAAGTTTACTAAATGCCTATGCTAAGCTTAGGGTATTAAGTAAGTAGAAAAATACACAAGGATTTTATGTTTGTACC
This sequence comes from Pseudoalteromonas sp. SG45-5, assembly GCF_014164085.1. Classification (NCBI taxonomy): domain Bacteria; kingdom Pseudomonadati; phylum Pseudomonadota; class Gammaproteobacteria; order Alteromonadales; family Pseudoalteromonadaceae; genus Pseudoalteromonas; species Pseudoalteromonas sp. SG45-5. The sequence goes on from NZ_JACJEM010000024.1 coordinate 23,387, forward strand.
TCGCAAAGTAGCTAATAGTTATCGTGAAATGATCAACAGTATTGGCTTTTACCCTTCACTACTCTCAGTTGGCTTTTTGGCATTTGCTATTATTACCATGTCGGTTGAATATTTAGCCCCAGTTGAGCAGTTAAAGTCGTTTATCTCGGTTGTACTTGTTGATAGCGCCGAAAATGCGCGTACTATTTTAAGCACGTTAGCGGGTAGTATTATTTCACTTACGGTGTTTAGTTTTTCGATGGTTATGGTTGTTTTAAACTCGGCCAGTGCGAGTTTATCGCCCCGTGTTGTACCTGGCCTTATTACTCGTAAATCACATCAAATGGTATTAGGGTTTTATTTAGGCAGTATAATTTATTCTATTATTATGCTCATTAATATTAACAAGCTTGATGGTGGCAATACTGCGATCCCATCAATCGGCGTATTATTTGCGCTTGTGTTTGGTTTAATCTCGTTAGGGTTATTTGTATTTTTTATCCATTCAATTTCTCGCGCCATTCAGGTTGATAATGTGTTAAATGGGCTGTTTAGCCAAACTAAAGGCGAAATAAAAGTAATTATACAAAGGCAGCAAGACAACCCCGTAGAAAACTTTCCTGACTTTGAGCAATGGCAATCTATAAGCAGTAAAACCGAGGGGTATTATAAAGGCGTGCATACCGACAAGCTGTGTGCCATTTTGGCAGAGGAAAATATAAAAGTGTATATTTCTGTTAACCAAGGCTATTTTACCGTTAAAGGCTACCCATTTTTAAAGTGTAATAAAGATATATCAAGCAACGAAGCACTCATAAATAAAATTTTAGACTGCTTTATTTTTTATATAGAAGAATACATAAGTGATCATTATCGTTATGGTTTAACGCAAATATCAGAAATTGCAGTTAAAGCAATGAGCCCAGGTATAAACGATCCGGGTACTGCGGTTAAATCAATTGATATGCTCAGCATTTTACTTATTCAACGACTTTCAATTAACGATATTAATTACTCATTTAAGCACAGCGAGAGCGGCCCATTGCTGTATTCACACGAAACCAGTTTTGATGAACTGCTACACGACAACTTTACGCCACTTAGAAATTATGCAAAGGGCGACGCGTACGTAATGACGAATGTACTTGAGGCGTTTAAAAATATTTTGTTTGTAGCATACCAATATACGGACGCACGAAATAGTCTATTTAACTACTTAAATGCGATTGTGGATGACATAAATGAGCATGTTACTAATGCGTACGACAGACGTGAAATTACTAATATGCTAAATGCAATTACCCGTATTAGTGAAGAGCAAGGTAAAGAATTGGTGGCGCGTTTTGAGCGCCACCCAAAATAAATTTAATCTATGTAGTACACAGCGTAGCTTGAAGCTGTTACTTTAATCTCTCCCGCATGGTAGGCATCCGGTACGTAGTTACTTGGTGCGCTATCTGCCATCATTACTTTCTCGGCGCGCATGTATGGCTGCGACGGTACATTCAATGGGCTAAGGGATGCAGAATATAAGCCTTTTAAGTCAACCCCGTAATCTTCACTAAACTCTTTTGCAGCATCACGCGCATCTTTTATTGCCAGTTTTTGAGCTTTTTTATGTAGCTCGCTGTAATTACTTGCTAAAAACTGCGTTTGATTAATTTCGTTAATCCCATTATTAACTAAATTTTGTAGTAACTCAGGGTATTTATTTATATCGCTAAGTTTTACGGTTAAGGTACGGGCAACTCTAAACCCTTTAAAGTCTTGATTACCTGTTGTGCGGTTGTATTGATTATCGCGGTTTATTGAAATTTGCCCCGCGTTTATATCGCCCTGTAAAACACCCATTTCTTTAACAAGTTTAATGGCCTTAGCCATAGTTAAATCAGTTTTGTTTTTAGCCGCAATTAAGTCTTTATCAATTTCGGTAATACCCACACTAATTTGTACATAGTCTGGCATTGTAGTAAGTGTGGCTTCGCCTTTTACATAAATATGAGGAGCGTCGGGAGTTGCCGCTGCGAGTGTGTTAAAGCTCAGTGCGCTTAAAGTCAACGCGGTGCCTAAAACGAGAGTCAGAGTTTTCATAAGTCGATCCTTTAATTTAGTTGATCCTATTAAAGAGCCTACGTGGTTAATTAGCGATGAACAAGCACAAAAAAACAGGCAATTGCCTGTTTTTTGTTAAGTGTTGTAACTAACGTTACAACAAGTTGCACGTTAAATTACGTATAAGTGCAATTAAATACTGCTGCGCTTGTAGTTACGGTATTTAGGTAACCAGTAGTTTTTGTCAATGGCTGCCCATAATGCATCATCGGAAATCTCAAGAGCGACGCCCTCTTCAATTGCTTTTTTAGCTATGGCAAATGCAATTCGCTTACTCAATGTTTCTATTTCTGTTAGCGCTGGTAATAAACTGCCAACACCCGTATTAGCACGAGGAGACGACTCAGCAAGCATTTCGCTAGACACACTTAGCATTTCATCTGTAATACGTGTTGCTTTAGCCGCTATAACGCCTAGACCAATACCAGGGAAAATATAACTGTTATTGCATTGTGGGATTGGGAACGTTTCGCCGTTGTATTCAACCGGTGCAAACGGGCTGCCTGTTGCTACAAGTGCTTTACCGTCTGTCCATTTAATAACATCTTCTGGGTGAGCTTCTACCTGTTTAGATGGGTTACTTAATGGAAAAATAATTGGCTGCTCACAATTTGCGTGCATTGCGCGTATTACTTGTTCAGTGAATAAACCAGGTTGGCCTGAAACACCAATTAAAATATCTGGTTGTGCACAGTGCATTACATCAAGTAGTGATGCGTATTCGCCACTGTAAGTCCACTCATTTAGCGAGCCTTGCGGTTGCGCGAGTGCTTGTTGAAAATCACGTAAACCTTGCATACCCTCTGATAATAAACCAAAGCGGTCGACCATAAATACTTGGCTACGTGCTTGAGCTTCAGTGATGCCTTCAAACACCATTTGGCTAATTATTTGCTCAGCAATACCACAGCCGGCAGAGCCCGCACCAACAAACACTACTTTTTGTTGGCTTAGCGTTGAATTTTTAACACGACATGCTGCAAGTAAAGACCCGACTGTTACAGCCGCAGTGCCTTGAATATCATCATTAAAGCTACAAATTTCATCGCGGTAACGTTTTAATAATGGCATTGCATTTGGCTGTGCAAAATCTTCAAACTGCAGTAATACATTTGGCCAGCGGCGCTTAACGGCTTTAATAAATAAATCTAAAAACTCATCGTACTCATCTTGAGCAATACGTTTGTGACGTGCGCCCATGTACATTGGGTCGTTTAACAATTTTTCGTTATTAGTACCCACATCAAGCATTACAGGTAATGTGTACGCCGGACTAATGCCACCACACGCAGTGTAAAGTGATAATTTACCGATTGGGATACCCATGCCGCCAATACCTTGATCGCCAAGGCCTAAAATACGCTCACCATCGGTAACAACAATGACTTTTACTTTGCCTTTTGTTGCATTGCGTAAAATGTCATCAATTTGAAAGCGATCTTCATATGAAATAAATAAGCCACGTGCGCTGCGGTATATATCTGAGAATTTTTCACAGGCGTCACCCACTGTAGGGGTGTAAATAATAGGCATCATTTCTTCAAGATGATCGCGCACTAAACGGTAGTAAAGTGTTTCGTTATTATCTTGAATCGCACGTAAGTATATGTGCTTATTGAGATTATCGGTAAAGCTAGAGTACTGCTGATAACAACGCTCTACTTGCTCTTCTATTGTTTCAAAGCGAGGAGGTAACAAGCCAGCAAGGTTGAAGTTTTCGCGTTCTTTTTTACTAAAGGCACTGCCTTTATTTAATAGCGGTGTTTCAATTAGGCCGGGGCCAGCATGATGAATATAAAGGTAATTTGGATCAGTATTTGTTGTCATATTTCCAGGCTTTAACGAAGTCTTAAGTTATGATCTGCCATTATCATTGTTAAAGGTAAAATTGCAATGAGTATGGAACTTGTCAGACCATTGAGAATATACAAACACGAGCTTTACTCGTGCTTGTATTATACATAAATTAAAATTTAATAGTGGCGTTTTTATCAGTTAAATCAGATAACGCGACCCCTTCACGGCGAGGATCTGCGCCGCCATATAATTTGTTGTTTTTAACTTCAACGGCATGTAAACCCGAGTTTAGATCGAGTACACGCACATTATGACCGCGCTTAGTAAGTAAAGGTGCAATGGCTTCAAGGGCGGTGCCTTTTTCAAGGCTGGTGTAATCGTTACGGTTTGTTGTGCGCGGTAAGTTAATGGCCTCTTGGGCTGATAAATTCCAGTCAATAACACCTACAACTACTTGTGCTACGTAATCTATAATACGACTGCCACCAGGTGAACCTACCACTAAACGTAAACTGCCATCTTTATTAAATACCATTACCGGTGACATAGAGCTGCGCGGACGTTTACCTGCCTCTACTCGGTTTGCTACAAGCTTGCCATTTTTACGCGGTGAAAGTGAAAAGTCAGTGAGTTGGTTATTTAAAATAAATCCGTTAACCATCACCGTAGAGCCAAATGCCATTTCTATTGAGCTGGTCATCGACACTGCATTGCCTTTACTATCAACAATCGATACGTGCGAAGTAGAGGGTAACTCGTAAGAATCATCCGCTGCATAGCTTAAATAATCGACTGGATCACCGGCCACTGCTGGCTGATCAGTATCAGTAATTAATTTAGCACGAGAAGCAATGTAGTCTTTATCTAGCAATTCTTTAGTGGGTACTTGAGTGAAATCTGGATCGCCCATATACATATCGCGATCGGCAAATGCTATGCGTGAAGCTTGAGTAAAATAATGAATCGCTTTTTCATCATTTGGCTTAAGCGCACTCATATTTTTATGTTCAAGCAAGCCTAGCATTTGTAATACAGCTACACCGCCACTGCTAGGTGGTGCCATTGAACATACATTGTACGCGCGGTATTCAATACACACGGCATCGCGCTCTTTGCTTTTGTAAGCGGCTAAATCTTGTACACTGAGTTTGCCAGGCGCTATGGAAGAATTTTGTACCGCCTTAACCATTTTTTTAGCATTATCGCCTTTATAAAATGCATCAATACCCTGCTTTGCGATGTCTTTGTATAAATCAGCCAGTGGTTGGTTTTGTTTAAGCGTACCCGCTGCAATCAATTTACCATTAGGGTAAAAGTACTCATTTATTACTGGCATACTCATTACGCCTGGGTTTAACTGACGTGCTAATAAGCCGTGTAAACGCGGCGATACAACAAAGCCTTGCTCAGCTAGTTCAATGGCTGGTTTAAATAACTCACTCCATGGGAGTGTCCCGTATTGCTTATGCGCGTTTGCAAAGGCATGTAAAACACCCGGAACGCCCACAGAGCGCCCGCCTACAACGGCTTCAATCCATTTTACCGCTTTGCCATGTTTATCTAAAAACAGCGTGTCGTCTGCGTTTGCTGGTGCAGTTTCACGGCCATCAAAACTAGTCAGCTTGTTGTTTGCTTTGTTGTAGTACAGCATAAATGTACCACCACCAATGCCTGATGATTGCGGCTCAACCAAAGTAAGTACAAGCTGCGTGGCAATAGCGGCGTCTACGGCACTGCCGCCTTGCGCTAAAATTTGCTGACCTGCGCGTGAAGCATATGGGTTTGCAGCTGCAAGCATATACTTGTTACCTGTCACCTCTTGTTTGTGAATAAGCCCTGTTGCGGCTTCTGGCTCGCGAGTTTCAATTACTTGCTGTGCAAAAGAAGGCTGTGTTACTGCACACAGCGTAATAGCTAATAATGAGTTAAGTTTAAAATGCATAAAAAGCCTAAAAACACTTAATGACGATAAGATAATTGGCATCTTAAAGTTAAACGGGCACAATATGCAAAAATTTATACTAAAAAATGACAATAAAATGCTTAATTTACCACTGCAGCCCCGTTATTTATTACCGCCTATAATTTTGCTGCTTTTTAGCGCTATTTTTGCTGCATTCGATTTAAATAATTTACTAGAATTTAACCGTGAGCTTGTCAACCAAGGTGAATTATGGCGTATATTTACCAGCCAGTTTGTTCATGCTAACTGGGCACACTTGGGATTAAATGCCAGCGGTATTTTATTAATTTGGTTGCTGCATGGCGAATACACATCACCTACTCGCTACGCTTTTAATACAAGTGCGCTAGCACTGTGGTGTGGACTCGGCGTGTATTGGTTTTGCCCTAGCATACATATTTATACCGGATTAAGTGCTCTACTGCATGGTGTAATTATTTGGGGGGCAGTTAAAGATATAACTGTAGGACTAAAATCGGGTTATTTATTGTTTATAGGTGTATGGATAAAAATAGCGTTTGAGCAATTTAGTGGCCCAAGTACCGATATAGAAAAACTAATTGACTCGACGGTGGCCGTTGACGCGCATTTAATTGGTGTTATTGGCGGGACTCTGCTTGCCATCCCATTGGCTATAGAACTATTTAAAAAGAACTTTAAAAAGAAAAAATAAAGTTAGATTTTGTTCAACCCAATAAAAACGCCGCATTAGTTAACTAATGCGGCGTTTTTGTTTTTATACTTTAAGGGTTAAAGATTAAAGCGTTTCTTTAAATAACTTATGAATACGGCGATATTCGTCTAACCAGCTTGAAGGCTGTACAAAACCATGCGGTTCAACTGGGAATATTGCTGTTTCAAAGTTTTCTTTTTCAAGCTCAATTAAACGCTGTACTAAACGCACTGAATCTTGAAAAAATACGTTATCGTCAACCATTGGCGCATTAATCAATAAGCGTTTATTTAAACCTTCAGCGTAGTAAATTGGTGAGCTGCGCTCATACGCAATAGGATCAACATCTGGGTGATTTAGAATGTTAGCTGTGTAACCCGTATTGTAATGTGCCCAATCGGTTACTGGTCGCAGTGCTGCACCTGATTGAAACAACTCAGGGGCTGTAAATAGCGCCATAAAGGTCATAAAGCCGCCGTATGAGCCGCCATAAGTTCCCACAGCCTTAGTATCAACGTTGGCATTTTTCGCCATCCATTTTACGCCGTCAGCCAAATCTTGTGTTTCGGGAGTTCCCATTTGACGATAAATTGCAGTACGCCAATCACGTCCGTAACCTTTAGATGCGCGGTAATCCATATCCATTACTATATAACCTTCGTCTGCTAGTAATGAATGGAACATAAACTCACGAAAATAAACCGAAAATCCCATGTGTGAGTTTTGTAAATAACCCGCGCCGTGGTTAAAAATAACCGCTTTACGGTTTTTACCGACTTCGCCCTCTACATAATCAGCTGGGTAGTACACTTTGGCGTATATGGGTTGTGAAGTATGACTCGAAGGCACAGCAACAATTTTTGGTGCAGTTAGCTTTTTCGCTAAAAATTCATCCGACACAGTATGCGTTAAACGTGTTGCTTGTGTATTTGCTTTAGCATCAGCAACGTAAAGCTCATTAGGCATGGTAATAGTAGAGTGCTTAAGTAGTAGCTTGCTTTCATTTGGGCTTAACGTGTAGTCAGTCATCCCGTTTAAATCGGTAATTTGCTCGCTGTTACCCGTTTGTGGGTTAACGCGATAAATTTCGTACAGGCCCGGATGCTCAACATTTGCTTTATAATAGATTGCGCTGTCGTCGCGTGTAAGCGTTAAGTTCGAAACCTCAAATTGGCCTTGTGTTAGCGCGGTTGCTTTACCATTTAGTGGCTTTTTATAAAGTTGGCTGTAACCCGACTCTTCCGATAGGTAGTAAAGCGTGTTTGAATTATGTAACCAACCAAAATCATTAAATGCGTAAGCTATCCATGCATCATCATGCAAGCGATGCTGCGAAACTAATGTATTATTTTCAAAATCAACAGTTGCAAGCCAGCGGTCTTTGTTATCCCACGCTTCAAGCATAATAGCGACGTGTGAGCCGTCGTCATTCCACACGATTGGGCTTTGCTCAAATCCCCAATCCATAATAAGATTTATGCCACGCGGGGCTTTTTTAGATGTGTATGTTTTGCCTTCCCGTGCATAATTTTCTTTTTTTACTGAGGCTAAAACGTCTTCATCAAAGCCTGGCAATGTATCAAACGAAATCGACTTTTGACTTTTATCTTTTAAATTAATGTATACAAGCTCTGACGTTTCTTCTTTTGCATCAGCTACACGACGGCGCGCTTTTTTAGGGTCGATAGTAGCATCATCAGTGATGTAGTTTGGCATAATATCGCCATCACTGCGCCACCCTGTTTGCTTTTGCACAACAACTAATAACGCATCACCATTGGGTGAAAGCTGCACTTCAGCAATGGTATTTCCATCACCTAAATAATAAGCCGTATTAGCAATTGACGTATTTTGCTCATTTAACAATTCATTACGAGCTTGCCTGTCTTTTTTGTTTTTTTGCTCAAGTGCAACAAATTTAATCAATTTATGCTGCTCTTTAGCAATATATGTACTGGGCTCTGTTACGCCCTCTGGTTTGTTTACTAGCTTTAAGTTAGCAAGTTCAGAGGTTAAGCCCGTTACTAAGTCGGCTTTAAAAAATACATTACCTTGGCGATATGCCAATGCACCATCATTCAAAAATTGTGGTTTAGATTCAGTTGCTGACGTTTGTGTAATTTGCTTAATGGTGTTTGTTTTAATGTTTTTAACAAACACATTGCCCTTAAAGGTATAGGCTTGAAGTGATTTATCTTTTGAGTAAACGGCATTTTTAGCGCCAAGCATGTGCAGATTATTAAGTGCCACTTGCTGTGCTGTTTGGCTAGTAATTGCTTGGCTATAAAAATCTCTAAGTATGCTACCTTGCTCTTTTTGAGCATAAATAACGGTTGTTGAATCGGCTGACCAAAACGCGTTTTCTGGCTGATTACCCATCCAATCAGGGTGAGCCATTGCTTGCACTAGCGTTATGTTTTGCGATCCTGTATCGGCTGGTGTGTTTACAACCGCAGCAACCTTGGTTGCTGGTAACGCATTTTGCTGTGATGAAGAGGTGTTAGCCGTCGCGCTACAACCTGCAAGCACAATACTTGAAGCAACAGCTAAGGCCACTAACGTTTTAGATGAAGAAAAATTAAAAATCATAGTGCTTCTATACGGTTATTATAATTAGGCCGTATTTAAGCAGAAGCACTCAAGTTATTGCAATGTTTTAAGATAAATAACGATTAAACAGGGTAAAGCTCAGTTTACTCAAACTTATTCAACAATTAAGTCGAGCCACACCAGTCGGTGATCACTTGATGCGTTTCTATCTTTAATTAAGCGATACTGCTCGCTTGTTTTAGTAGGCCAAAACACGCCTCCGCTTTTAACGCTTAAACCATAGTTTGATGGTAGAACGTAATCGACACGGGCCTGCCAGTTAGCGGTGTAATTTTGTGCATAAGACTCTTTATACTGCTCCTTTGCGCCTTCACTTTTTGGCACAAAACTGGCGTTAATAAGTGAATTTTTAAGAAGTAAATCAGTTGTCATAACACGTGCTTTATCGCCTTCAGGGGATGCATTTAAATCGCCTAAAATCACAAAACGAGACTGTGCTTTTAATCCACCTTTTTGGCCGTTATCGTCATAAATGTAATTTGCGTTTGTTACGTAATCGGCAATTAACCTTATTTCATCATGGTTACGTTTACCATTACGATCTTCTTCGCCGTCAAATACTGGTGGTGTTGGGTGGGACGCTAATATATGCACAGTCTTATTGTTAACGTTGATTGGTAAATCCCAAAACGATTTTGAGCTGAGCCTAAGCGCCTGCCACTCTTGTTTGTTATACCAATTTTCAGCTGTTTTTGGCATAACCGGCATTTGCGCGTTTGGCATATCTTTATATTTAAAGGTTTGCAGCGTTCTTATTTTTTCAAAATCAATTGGGTATTTTGAAAGAAGCGCCATACCGTAATGCCCTTCAAAAAAACCAAAGCCTTGTGCATCCCCCATCACTGCATTTTTTTTGCCATCGTTATCTAAATCAAATTCGGTGGCTAATCCCGTATTTACTGGCGCTATATAAAAATAAGGATAGTTGATTGCCTCTTGTTTTTGCTGGCTAACGTTGAGGTAATGTTTATTGAAATACTCAACACCTTGCTCTTTAGGGATATAATCAAATTCATTAAGCAAAACAATATCAGGGCGAACACGTTGAATAATTTCAGCGATGTTTTTAATCTGTTGGTTATTTGATTTAAGTGCATTGACTAATGCATCACTTTTAATTGGCTGATCTTTAGCGGTGTGATTAGTGGCATCCATACTCACATTAAAAGTCGCCACGCGTAAGGTGTCTGCAGCAAAAGAATGTGTATTAAAAGTAGCTGCAACAAGCAGTGCGCTATAAATTGCTTTGATTTTCATGTCGTGATTTCACTTATAAAATAATGGTCTTAGCTATTATTTCATAAACGAAGGAATTTGTGCTTTTTTAAATTTTAAAAATGCCGAGCAAGCTCAGCATTTTTAAGTTGTGCATAATACTAATTTCATGCAATTGGTATAACGTTTAGTTCAAGATTAACTGTGCGGCAGCTTTTAAAATGCCAGGATACTCTTGCTCTGGTAAATAATCGCTAAGCTCACCCAACTTATCTGCAAGATCATTCATACTTGCAGCAGATACATTTATGTGACCCATTTTACGTCCTTGCTTTGCAGTTTTACCGTACCAATGGCTTGTAACATCAGAGACTTTTAGAACATCAAATGGAATACTTGCTTGGCCTAAAACATTTATCATTGCGGTGATTTGTTTAAGCTCGGTGTTACCTAGAGGTAAACCTGCAACGGCGCGCATATGGTTTTCAAACTGCGAGCAATGGCAACCTTGTTGTGTCCAATGACCGGAGTTATGAACACGTGGGGCAATTTCGTTAACAAGTAACGTGCCTTGTACATCAAAAAACTCTATAGCCAATACACCAACGTAGTTAAGCTCGTTTGCTATTTTTGTAAATGCATCGTTAGCCTGCGTTTCAAGGTTTTGGTTATTTTTACCGGCAATCGAGAGCGTTAACACACCATTAGTGTGCTCATTCTCGGTTAGCGGATAAATAGCCACATTACCGTGTTTGTCGCGCGCACCAATAATCGACACTTCGCGATCAAATGGGATCATTTTTTCAGCAATAATAGTGTGCGGCGAAAGCTCAGTACCCGATGCTATAAAATCAGCCATTTCAGACCAAATTTGCTCTATTTGATCATCCGATTTTAAACGCCATTGCCCTTTACCATCGTAACCTGCTTGGCATGTTTTAATAACCAGTGGCTTACCTAGAGTTTTAGCAGCGTGTTCAAGATGTGCTTTTTCGGTAATTAATTGATACGGTGCACACGCAACACCTGTTTTATCAAGTAATGCTTTTTCAAGCGAGCGATCGCCACCGGTTTTAATCGCGGCTTTACCTGGGTAAAACTTATTGCTGTTACAGCAAAGTGTGAGTACGTCATCAGGAATATGCTCAAACTCTGCCGTTATTGCATCAGCGTTTAATATTGCTTGCTCAAGCGACGTGGCATAAACCTCGCCTGTTAACGGGTGCTTAATTTGCTTGCTGGCTACATCGTACGCCACTACGTTTAAATTTAGCGGTGCGCCGGCAAGGCTCATCATACGCGCAAGTTGCCCTGCACCTAATATTAAAATATTCATTATTACTCTGCAGGATTTGGATTAGCTAATATAGTGTCGGTTTGAGCTTTACGAAACGCTTCAATTTTTGCAAAAATTTCTGGATTTTGACATCCTAAAATTTGTGCCGCTAATAAACCTGCATTTGCAGCGCCAGGCTCGCCAATAGCAAGTGTGCCTACAGCAACGCCTTTAGGCATTTGGCAAATAGATAAAAGTGAATCAACACCATTTAATGCTTTTGATTTTACCGGCACGCCAAGTACAGGAAGCGATGTGAATGCTGCTGCCATACCCGGTAAATGCGCTGCGCCGCCAGCGCCCGCTATAATTACTTTAATACCACGTTCTGCGGCTGAGCTTGCGTAGTCGGCTAGAAGTTGAGGAGTGCGGTGTGCAGACACGACTTTTGTTTCGTACTTAATGCCAAAGTGTTCTAGCATAAGGGCTGCATGTTCCATGGTTGGCCAATCTGATTTAGAACCCATAATAATGCCAACAGTCATAAATACTCCTCAGTAATGTATTTTAAAAAAATAGCGGACTTATGTCCGGTTTTAGGCGGGTATTATACCCAAAGCCATATTAATTGCGACTTACAAAAACAAAAAAGCCATGTTTAAACATGGCTTTTTAGAATTAACGGGTAGATAACCTGAACTCTGGTTAAGAGATTTACTAACGTATTGAATCATCGTGATATTTAAATTTATCTTCTCTAGCCAGAGATTTTCAGTGAAAACAAGACGAATTTACGCGTCAATAGCTTGCCTATTGCAAGTAAATTCAACGCAGTTAGCGCTGAAAATAGCGGCTCGAGATAGGTTTATTATCCAGAGTTCAGGTTAAATAGCTAATTAAGCGTCTTTACTAGCTAGATACTCTGCGTAGTTACCTCTGAAGTCGATAACTTTACCGTCTTTAATTTCCCAAATACGGGTAGCTACCGATGATACAAATTGACGGTCGTGCGACACAAACATCAGTGTACCTTCGTAAGCTTCAAGGGCTAAGTTAAGCGCTTCAATAGATTCCATATCCATGTGGTTGGTTGGCTCATCCATTAGCAATATGTTTGGTTTATGCATCATAATTTTACCAAACAACATGCGGCCTTGTTCACCACCTGAGATTACTTTTACTGATTTTTTAATATCGTTTTGCGAAAACAACATACGACCTAAGAAGCTACGAACCACTTGCTCGTCGTCGCCTTCTTGTTGCCATTGTTCCATCCACTGAAATAAGTTCATGTCAGTTGCAAATTCGTCAGCGTGATCTTGTGCGTAGTAACCAATGTTGGCATTTTCAGAAAACTTAAACTCACCGGCTTTTGGTGCTAAGCGCCCTGCTAACGTATTAAGCAATGTTGTTTTACCCACACCATTTTCACCAATAATAGCAATACGTTCGCCAACTTCAACTAAACCTTCAAGATTAGAGAACAATGTATTGTCGTCAAAACCTTGCGTTAAGTTTGTCATTTCGAGTGCGTTACGGAATAACTGTTTTTCTTGATCAAAACGGATAAACGGTGTTTGACGTGATGATGCTTTAACTTCGTCTAACTGAATTTTGTCGATACGTTTAGCACGTGATGTTGCTTGCTTAGCTTTCGATGCGTTAGCAGAGAAACGAGAAACAAACTGTTGGAGCTCAGCAATTTGGTTTTTCTTTTTAGCATTTTCGCTCAGTAGCTGCTCGCGTGCTTGTGTTGCTGCAAACATGTACTCGTCGTAGTTGCCAGGGTAAATACGTAGCTCGCCGTAGTCGATGTCAGCCATGTGGGTGCACACAGAGTTCAAAAAGTGACGGTCATGCGAGATAATGATCATGGTACAGTCGCGTTGATTCAACACGTCTTCTAGCCACTTGATGGTATAAATATCCAAGTTATTAGTTGGTTCATCAAGAAGCATTATGTCTGGATTTGAAAACAACACTTGCGCAAGCAACACTCGAAGCTTGAAACCTGGTGCGATTTCTGACATCGGTCCATAATGCTGTTCAGTACCAATGCCTACGCCTAATAATAGTTCCCCCGCTTTAGATTCTGCAGAATAACCATCCATTTCAGCAAACTCAGTTTCAAGATCGGCCACTTTCATGCCGTCTTCTTCGCTCATTTCTGGCAAACTATAAATACGGTCACGTTCTTGTTTAATTTGCCATAACTCTTTATGACCCATAATCACAGTGTCGATAACAGAGTATTCTTCGTAGGCAAACTGGTCTTGGTTTAGCTTAGCAACGCGTTCATTTGGATCAGTACTTACATTACCTGAAGACGCTTCAAGCTCACCACTTAAAATCTTCATAAATGTTGATTTACCACAACCATTTGCACCGATTAAACCGTAACGGTTTCCGTCGCCAAATTTTGCTGAGATATTTTCAAATAATGGTTTAGCACCAAATTGCATGGTGACATTAGCTGTACTAATAATAGCGCTACCCTCCAAGGAGTAATGATGTATTTAAATTGCGCGCAGTTTATACCAAATTGGCTTTTTTTTCTATCAAAGATTATGACAATACAAGGCGTTAAAGCCTTTTTAAAATGCGTAGAACATTGCTTTGCTGGTGGCTTGTTTTTATTCTTAAAAATGTAAATTGACAGTGATTTTTAACGCTAACTACGTTATCGCCTATTTATGGGGAATAACTACATTACATAGGCTCTGCATTACCTAAATACAAAGCGTACTGCTGAAATTTTAACCAGTAAAGAACAACTCGCCCTAAAATGTGAGTAAACCTCTTAACCAAATTTTAGGTTTATTTAACGCATTTCGTTATTCTTAATTTAGTTTATAAGCTATATTCATGAAAGCTAAGTACTTTAAAGTATTTGCTCTACATGTTGTTTTTTTAACAACGTGAAAAAATTTCAAATTAGTCCTTAGCATTTTTAAACTTTTCTAGCCCCATTTCACTACTTTTTATCCTAAATAAACAAAAATAACTCACACTTCAAGTGCAAAGTTAACCGTGTGTGAATACTTATTCTTTTATATGATTTTGTTAATGAGTATTTTTCACTTTTGACGTATTTATTGCTTTGTTAGTCTGCAACTTCTTAAATTTAACTTTGTTAAAAGCGTCGTTCACACACAAGGAAATACCTAATGAACAAAAGATTAGCATCACTACTTAGTGCAAGTATTGTAGTCGCTCCGGCTGTGTCAGCAGTTGAGTTATACAAGGATGAAACCAACTCTGTTAATGCAGGTGGCTATATAGATGTTCGTGTGATCCATACCCAAGATCAAACTGAAGTTGTTAATGGTACATCACGTATTAACTTTAACTTTGAGCGTAAACTTAAAAATGATTGGATGGCACTGGCACTTGTAGAATGGGGTATAAACCCTGTTGGCAGTAGTGACATAGTTTACAATAATCGCTTTGAATCTATTCAAGATGAGTTTTTATACAATCGCTTGGGCTACGCAGGTCTATCACATGAAAAATATGGCCAAATTACCATAGGTAAACAATGGGGTGCGTGGTACAACGTTGTTTATAACACCAATTACAGTTTTGTTTGGGATGGCAACGCGGCTGGTGTTTACACTTATAATAAAGACGACGGTGCGGTTAATGGTACGGGTCGTGGTGACAAGTTAGTCCAATACCGTAACAGCTACAAAAATTTTAATTTTACCTTGCAAGCGCAGTTAAAAAATAGCGAATTTTATACGTGTGACGTGACTAATATTTCTGAATCTGGTTGCCAAAGTTTATGGGAGTCAGGTGATAGCGCGGCGCAAAAAGTCGAGTTTAATTCGACATTGGGCGGTGCAATTACTTATAAGCTAACTAACATGTTAACGCTTAGTGCAGGTGTAAACCGTGGTGAATTTGATCTTACTTTTGGCGATGGCACGACCCGCTCTGTTGAAGATTTAATTTATGGCGCAGGTATTACATGGGGTGATATTGATGCACTTGGTTTATACGTTGCCGCTAATATTAATAAAAACGAAAATCACGATACCGACAACTTAGGCCGTTTGATTAAAGACGCTATTGGTGTAGAGACATTCGCATCTTATCGATTTAACAACGATCTACGCTCTTTTATTGCGTATAACGTGTTTGATGCAGGCGACGACTATGTAATTCAACCAAACTTTAACGCCGATCCAAATGATGTGTTTAAACGCCAATTTGCTGTAATTGGCCTACATTACTTTATTGACACGGACACAATTGCTTATATAGAAGCTCGAAAAGATTTTGGTGATTTTGAAAGCACTAACAAAGAGCAACAAGCTTTGATGGAACAATCTGAAGACGATGGTATTGCCATTGGTTTTAGATATACACTTTAAAATTAAGCGTATAGGATATGCTTAATTAGCTAAGCATATCCTATACTAATTAGCCCCTATTCGAGTAAAGTGAAAACGATACTCATACTACGCTAGCTTTTAAGACCAAATCTCCCTCGCTGTTAAGAATACATTTAACAAATTTACAGTATGATGTGTTCTTTTTATGTGTTTATACACTGCTTTAGTCTTTATAACTCAATGTTTACCTGACCTTTTATCACCTGAAATAAACTGAGTTTATATACAGTTTTAATGTTTTATAAAATGATTGTAACCTCTCAACGCATTTGCAACGCTAAGAGATGGGTTGTCTGAGTGCTCAGCTCCAAGATTTACGGCACTTTCCCATACGAGCGTACTATTAGGATTAGCCGTTAAGGCTTGCTCCAGATTATTAAATGCCTTTAGCATTAGTGGATGCTCTGCACTGCCAACAGATAAATACAAATAGGTTGGCGAATTAATTTTATCAGATTGTGTATCTAAAAATGTATCTAGCTTTTTAACCACGGTCATATCGTCGTACCAAGCTGCGGGGCTAAATGCAAAGTAACCATTAAACAGCTCAGGTTTAGTATGCAGTGTATAAAGTACAAAACTCCCTCCTGCTGAAAAACCACTCAATACACGATTATTTGTAAGCTTATAATTTGCAGATAAATATGGCAGTAACTCGGTTTCAATAAACTGTAAAAACTTATCGGCTTCACCATTGGGCTCTGAAATTGCTTCTAGTGCCAAACGCGCCTCTGTATTTACATCTTGTCGCGCATAAGGAGGCACTAAATCACGATTACGTG
Organism: Pseudoalteromonas sp. SG45-5; assembly: GCF_014164085.1. Lineage (NCBI taxonomy): Bacteria > Pseudomonadati > Pseudomonadota > Gammaproteobacteria > Alteromonadales > Pseudoalteromonadaceae > Pseudoalteromonas > Pseudoalteromonas sp. SG45-5. The sequence continues at coordinate 40,191 of NZ_JACJEM010000024.1, forward strand.
TAAAGGTAAAAAATAAATTTGGAATAGACACTAATATAGCTTTATCCCCTTTTTCTTTTTTAGCTTGTTTGGTAAGTGCTTGATCCCAAGTTTCTAAGTTAAAATTACCGTCCGTTTTAATTATTAACGGATACGCTTTATTTGCATCGTAATTAGTCGGTAGTCTAATAAATACCTTACGCGACTCATTAAGCACTTTAGAATTAATGGTTACATCCGTATAAGCCGACACATAATGATTATAATAACGTAAAGCAAATACGCCCAAAGCAAATATAACCACGGCTAAACTTAAATTTACAATGTAGTGTTTTGTTATTTTTATAGCCATACGGCATTCCTTTATATGTTTTCTGGTTACACGTTATAAGTTACCGTATCTCAACCTACTTGAACTTAATCAGTGTTATTTTACAAGTGTTTGCTCAGCCCTAATAAACAGGTTTCTATATAAAGCCACTAGCAACAAACAGGCTCAATAGTAGCCCGCAACACGCATAAAAAAACACCTTAATATCGATATCACTGCTTACCTTGCACATTTATTTTTTTATACCAAAGTTCACCGTTGTTACTAGTTATTGCTTCTATTCTGCTTGGCAATAAATCGGCATTAAAGTTAGGTGTAAACCCTAGCTTAGTCAAAAGTTTATGTGAACGTATATTTTTTATATTAACCTCGGCAAAAAGTTCATAAATTTGCAATGTATTTGGTAAGGTATTTATAAAACCGACTAGCGCTTCGCTCATTAATCCTTGTTGCCAATAATTTGGGGCAAGTTCGAACCCTATAAACGCACTATTGATTTTGTCCCCTATTTTATACAGACCACAAGTACCAATAAAACACGTATCAATATTATGTTCAATTGCAAGGCGGATAACTTCACCCTCGTAGTATGCGCTTATATCATCTTGTATTAACTGTTTAATATTATCTTTACTGAGCGGAGTTTTATAATCGTTAAATTGAGCAACGAGCGGATTATTTAAAATAGTAAACAACCCACCAGCATGTTTATGGGTGATCAAACGCAGTGTAACGCGTGGTAATTTTAAAGTTTTAAACATTTATTTTTAACTAGTCAGTTGAAATAGCGCTTTATGGAAGTACATTATTAACTTACCATATCCCATTAACAAGCATTATATTGAGAGCCTTTTTCCATGAGTGACGAATTTAAAGTAATACAACCAACAACCACTGTTTTTTGTCCAGAGCGCGGTGAAGGTTGGACCTTAACTGGGATCACTAATATTAATGAATTTACCTCTGTAATGTTTAATGGCACCCGCTATACACTCCCAGCACGGGAAATAATAGAGCAACTTTTGCCAAACCAGTTAGCTCGTGAAACGCAAAATAGTTAGTTTTATGATAAAAAGTAAAAGGCTGTTTTATTTATCATAAAGCGGCCTTTACAGTTTAAAGCCCCGTATAAATTTAATATGAAAGACCTTTAAACTATTTCAGGTCTATTTATTATGCTTTAAACATTCATCATATCGATGCGAGATTTTATGAAAAAAATATTAGGCCTAGTTTTAACATCATCTGTGCTGTTTTATGCATCACTTGCTCATGCAGCTAATACAGAAAAAGCCGTTTTAGCTGGAGGTTGCTTTTGGTGTATGGAAAGTGACTTTGAAAAACTGCCAGGGGTTACTGATGTAATATCGGGTTTTACTGGCGGCAAACTTAAAAACCCGACATACAATGGTAACCATAAAGGCCATTACGAGGCCGTAGAAATCACTTACGATCCAGCAATAGTCAGTTACCAAGGTATACTTGATCATTTCTGGGTTAATATTGATCCCTTTGATGCTAAAGGGCAATTTTGCGATAAAGGCCCTAGCTACTTAAGTGCTATATTTGTTGAAAACGACGAACAACGTAAATTAGCTGAAAAAACAAAAGCAGCAGTAGTTGCCGAGTTTCCTAATCAAACGGTGGTTACACCAATACTAAACGCAAGTACCTTTTACCCTATTAAAGGAAAAGAAAGCTTTCATCAAGATTATTACAAAAATAACCCAATCCGATACAACACCTATCGCTGGCGTTGTGGACGTGATAGTCGTTTAGAAGATATTTGGGGCGACAGAGCTACGCACTAACCGATTATAAATTTTAATACACTAAAGGCTGCTTTTATTAAGCAGCCTTTTTATTGTTAATGCTTACCTGTTAGTTAAAAGTTGTACGTAGCAGATAAACGTACATTCCTTGGCGTACCGGGTTGAACCCATACATCTGCAAACGAGTTTGTGTAATACGTCTCATCGAATAAGTTATCAACCTCAGCGCGTAAACCAATATTATTAGTGAGCTCATAATTAATAAATGCACGTGCTGTTGTGTAACTTGGCAGCTCAAAATCGGTACCAAAAAAGCCGTTTCGTGAGCCTACATAAACCAAGCCTCCACCAAATTTAACGGCTTTACCATATAACTCAGACGATTTAACTAGCTGTAAACTAAGTTGATGCTCAGGAATATTTAATAAAGAACTTCCCGCCTCTACTGTATAACCAAAGTTAGCATCAAAAAATGAGTTTTCAATGGTTGCATCTACATACGCATACGATGCCCAAATATCTAGAGTATCGGTCAGTTCACCGTTTATATCAATTTCAAAGCCTTTACTTTGCGCTTCGCCAATTGCAGCAAAAGTAAATGCAGTGGGATCGTCAACTACCAGCATATTGTCTTGCTCTACTTTGAATACAGCAATGGTGCCAAACAGCGCGCCATCGTTTAAAGTAAACTTAACACCAAGCTCAGATGACGTAGATTGATTTGGCTCAAACCCATCTCCATTTAAATCAGTACCCGATAAAGGTCTAAAGTTTTCACCATAAGCCGCATAAACAGAGACAAACTCACTCGCCTGATACACAACACCAAACTGCGGGCTAACACGCGATTCGTTTTGCTTTGATTGAGTATCAGTTAAGCGGTTATTAAGTGTTTGTTCGTAGTCATCAAAACGTACACCAATGCGAATATCAAGCTTATCGGTTAGGCTTATTTGGTCTTGTATGAATATACCTAACGACTCTTGTATTTCTACCTTGTCGGTATTGGCTGTTGGTGTAGGTAACTCATACGCTCCATACACTGGGTTAAAAACATTTATATACTGATCGCCACGTACACGCAGAACAAATTGATTATTTTCGAACTTATCAGAATCAACACCAATTATTAAGCGGTGCTCTAACCCAGCAACCTCTAAATTACCGGTTACTTCTGCGCGGTATACTTGGTATGTAGCGTCGTAATCACGGTAGCGTCTAAAACGATTTACTTTGCCATTTTCTACTACACCTGCAAAACCGGTTTCGGTTGCAAACCCTTCAAGCGATGTATCACGGTAGTTTGCGCCCAGTAATACACTCCAATTATCATTAAAGTCATGAACAAACTCTAATTGATGGCCAAGTACGTTTGCTTCTATCGGTCCATCGCCTGGCTCACCTAAAAAGCGGCTTTCTGGTATTAAACCAAGTTCACCATCAATAGCTAATACACCTCTATCAAACGGGACCTCTTGATTGCTATATTCAAGTTCATAAATTAGTTGGCTGTTGTCATTAATGTTCCACGTAATAGAAGGACTAAAGCCCTTTTTAGTTGTTTCTATGGTATCACGAAAGCTTTTTGCGTCTTCATAAAAACCGACCAGTCTAATAGCTACGTCGTCGTTAAGGGGCGTGGTGTAATCTACATCAGCACGGTAGGTATCAAAGCTGCCTACGCTTAGCTTTAGCTCGCCACTTGTATCAAATGTTGGGCGTTTAGTAACAAGATTTACTGTACCAGCAGGCTCTCCACGACCAAATAGCGCAGCTCGTGGACCTTTCAACACTTCGACCGATTCAATACCCGATAAGTCACGCGAGCCACCAAAACCACGCCCGGCATTAAACCCATTTACAAGGTAATTACTTGGTAAGTTTTCATCGCCTACAAAACCACGTAGTGCAAAGCTATTCCAAAGCCCACCAAAGTTATTTTGACGCGCAACCGAAGCCGATAAATCAAGTGCTTGGTTTAAATCTATTGCGCCTGCATTTTCGAGTGCTTCTAAATCTATTTTCAGTTCTGATTGTGGGGTTTCTAAAGGTCTAAAATTACCTTGGTATGCTTGACGAGAGCCAGTAACCGCTAAACGCTCGAAAAACTCTTCAGCACTGTTTTCAGTACTATTGTTCTCATTAGCTGCAATAGCGTGGCTTGCAAACATACTTGCTAAGCAGGCACTAATATAAGTGAGCTTAAGCCCTTTTTTATTGGTATTCATGATAAACCTTGTTGATTAGTTAGCTGATAAATTTTGTTTTGGCTGAGCGTCTACATTGCTTAGCATTTTTTGTTCATTAAGTATGGTTTTGCTAAAGCTTGGCATATTTTCAAGCGCGGCTTTAGTTGGGTTACCTTTTACAAATAACCAAGGGTAGTAAAACGTTCGTAAGCTTTTATGAAATCCACGCATTTGCGATTCATACCTAAATGCCGCTACGGCATCTGTTTTAGCCATGCGTGTTAAACCACGTTGAAGTAATAATGGCGGTGATAGCCACGATACAAATCCTGCTAATGAATACTTTTTACGTGCCGTACCTTGGTAAGCGTGTGATAGCTTCGCCGCTTTTTCATCGCCCACTTGCTGAAATGCGTAGTACCATTTCCATTCAAACTCACTTTGCATGGCGGTGTAGTTTGTCCACTGGGGGTGGTTTGCTACAAAGGCATCCATCGTAATTTGCTTTGGTATGTCCCATGCCCCGTTAACGGCTTCACGCTGAGTTAGCACAATGTCGCCACCTTTAGGCGAATGTACCGCCTTGTTTATCGCTAAATCACCTAAAATAGGAATAATAAAAGCAACTAATGCCCAAAAGCCTATTAAGGTTGATGCAACACGTGGCGCACTAGTGGCATTTTTGCCCCACCACACACTCAATAACGTCCAAAAAGCCAAGTAAATAACACATATAAAAGTAATAAAGCCAACATCACCCAGTACTGAGCTGCTAAGAAGTGCACCGATATAAAATGGCAGCATTAAACACACTATTACCGCTATAAACCTTACCGCTATACGTGCGCCCCACAGCGAAAAATAAGATTTAGCGGTAGTTACCAGTAAATCGTGCCTGCCGCTGGTGCGCTCACTAGCAAATAAATCATGAAATAATAAAATAATCACCAATGGCGCTAAAGCGCTTAATACAAATACAAAATCAATTTTACCTGCCTGAGCAAGCTCCGCGTTTTGTGCATCACTTTCGTATATTTGCCCCTCTAGCGCAAGTAAGTTTAAGCGATGTTTCCACGGGTAAATATCGCGCTCGCCCAAAGCTGCAAATGCTAAATTTGAAGGGGATGAATACGTTAAATGAAAACTGTAATAAGCAAGCGAACCTGCATCGTCGTACTTATGCTGTACGTTAGTTAAGTCTGTTAAATCGGCGGCTTTTAAGCGCTCAATAGTTTGCTTTTGCTGTGTTACTTCACTAAGCCCGCTATAAATTGCAAATCCCGACATTACAAACGTACACACCAGTAATACCACTAAGTATTTTTGACCAAGTAAAAAACGCCATTCACGCGCTAGCTGTTTTAATGGGTAACTCATAACAAACGCCTCCCTACAAATTTAATACTGCCTAACAATACTGCAATCCAAAGTAGTAGCTGTAAAAAAGCAGGGATACTTCGCTGCGTTCTTACTTCTGAGGTGTCTACATTAAAGGTAAAATCTTGCAGTACTTGCCAGTTTTGAGCACTCACACGTGCTTTTTGGGTTGCTGCAGTATTGGCATTTCGGTTCATGTCATCTTGGTAGCTAAGCTTTTCTACATGAACTTTATTAAGCCCTTGGACAAAACCAAAGCGCAGCTGCTCGGTTTCACGTAAAAAACGATGATGCGTTTCAATACTTGTACCCACTACAATCATCGATAATGACCGAATTGCCACCATAGGTGATACCCAGCCAAAATAACGCGATATCTTCGTTTGTTTAAGCTCAGCTTGCATACGCTGCTCAGCAAACTTATTGAGTACGCTCGTGAGTTTAGCCTCAGATTCGCTTGCCACTAGCCCTCTAAAATTAACAGGTAGCTCATCAATACTGCTCACGTTGTATTTATTAAGGAGTGATTGTTTAAATTGCTTAAATGCAGGGTCGTTTGTGTTGTGCCCGTCACCTAGTTTTCTAAGTTCGGCTTTTACGGCAAAGTCGGTTTCTATTTTACCTGCTGATGGTATAGCCGTTGAAGCTGTTGTACTAGCTACACGTGGCATTACAATACACAGTAAAATCCATACAAATGCGAGAGCTGTAAAGCTGCTACTGTTTTTACTAAATAGGCTTGATGCCAATAAAATAAGCAGCACCCACACAGTTAAATATAAAGCGTAGCCAAACACAAAGCTTGCTACAGCAAGTAAGCCTTCACCTGAGTCAAGTGTAAATAAAGCCGATACCGTAAGCGGAATTAAAATTAATCCTACAACAGATATTAACGCAAGCCCTTTACCTGCAATAAGTGTTGCGCCCGATGTACCTTGCGATAACAAGTAAGATAAAGTTTGCGACTCACGTTCACGGCTAATTGCGCTATAACCAATTAATATTAATAATAACGGTGCGAGTGTTTGTACAATAAACGCAGGCGTTAAACTGCCTAATTTAGTAAGAGCAGTACCTTGGCGGCTATCTGCAAACATCGCGCTATTTTGTCTGTGCCCTTCTAAAAATATTGAGTTACCCGTGTAGGCATCAATACCTGGGTCGAGTGTGCTCAGTGGCGAAGGCGCTCTAAATGCATAATGCCCATAATGCACCATTCTGTGCGGGTGGCGGTCAGGCTGATCAACAAAGCTTTGCTCAGCGCTTGTTTGCAGTTCGTGCCGAGTATGGCTTAGCTCCATCATAGTAATTGCGGTCACAATTACCGACGCAAGCGTAAGCACTAAACCAATGGCAAGTACGGTCATTGCAAGTTTTGAGCAAAGCCAATAGCGCCATTCATCCTTTGCAACAATAACCACCTTTGAAAAGTTATTTATACTCATTAAGCGCCTCTTTGCGCAAATGCGGCATGAACTTGCTCAGTATCAATACGGCCATTTTGTGGTGCGTCAAATTCGCCCACCAGCTCACCGGCACTTAATAAACCAATACGATTAGCCACTTGACATGCGCCGTATACATCGTGCGTAACCATTAAAATAGTCGCCCCCGTTAATGCAAGCTCACGCACAAGTTGATTAAACTCATCAATGGCAACTGGATCTAAGCCTGAAGTAGGCTCATCAAGTAAAAATATTGGTGCTTCACGCAGGATGGCAAGTGCAATTGCCGTTTTTTGCCTCATGCCTTTTGAGTAAGTTTGCATGTGGCGATCCCACGCATCTTGCTGCAAATCAACACGAATAAAGGCAGCATTGATTTGCTCGTCTGTTTTTTTTATGTCAGCAAGTGATAAAAAATATTCAACGTTTTCGCGCGCTGTTAAATGCGGATATAAGGTTGCCGATTCAGGCAAATATGCGGTTTTACCACGCACAAAGTCAAGTGCTTGTGTTACCTCTTTACCCGCAACCTTTACCGAGCCTTCAGTTGGTTTATTAAAACCAAGTAACGTTTTCAAAGTGGTTGATTTGCCCGCACCGTTGCCACCAAGTAGTGCATAAACTTCGCCTTTGTTCACAGTAAAATTTAAGTTCTTTAAAATAACTTTGTTTTTAATACTAAAATTTAGCGAGCTTACCTCAATGATAGATTGCGCTTTATCTACTTGGGTAGTGCTAACTTGTGGTTTAACGGTTTGTAATTCAATTGATGTTATTTTATTAACTGCAGTCACACTCACACTCTATTATGATCATTTTTGAATGCGGTATGTTATACTATAACAAACCTTAATTGCAACAATATAACATACCAACTGTTGCAGTGAGTTTATTAACGCAAGGTACCGAGATAATCTTTGTGGGTTATACAACGTAAAAAACGTGTGGATGAACTTTAAAGTACTTTTTATATAAGTTTAGGGTTTTTAGGAAAATAATGATCTTCTTGTTGCTTACATAAACTAAATTCACGGGTATTTTTATAAGGTAGTTTCATAAATCCTGCGACACCAACATCAGTAATATTGACGGCATATTGCATTAGCTTATTAAGCAAACGCTTAAACTCAACTTCTTTTGTTTCATCAAGTAGTCGGTAGTAGTGGTGAATCTTCATTCTGTCGGGCAGTGCTTCAAAAATAATACACCCTGTGTGGTGGATCTGGTTAAGCTCAAATACACATTTAATAACTTTTTTGGGTAATTGTAATTGCTCGTCAGGATCTTTACCGTCTTCAAAGTACGAGTGTGGCCGTGTTATTTCGTTAGCTTTCATACTAACGACTTCGTAATCAAGTTCAGGTAGGCTATCAAATTTAAATGCACCAGTCCCATCGCGCTCTAACTGAATCGTTTTACGTGCATCAAATAAGCAGCACTTAAATAACCCTTTTTGATTAATTGCTTGGGCAAGCATCACCGTATTATTTATAGCATCGCTAAAGGCATCGCCTAAAGACTGGTCATGTATAATTAAAGATGATTCAACAAACAGCGAATCATCTTTCCAATGAAAACTAAGCCCACCCACAGCGGGGTATTTAGCCAGTCGGCTAATTGAAGCTAAAAATGCTTTTTCTGTATCGCCAGTATCAAATAGAAATTCTTTATAGTAACGATCGAGTTGAGCATCGTTTACGTCAAGTAACTGCTGATTATGATCGGCCTGGCGTAAAAACTGTTTACGTGAACTATATACGACCGTGTCAGGCTGTTCTTCTCGCCCATACCAAAATGGTATGGCCGCTTTTTTTCGATTTTTTTCAAGGGTAGGTAAATAAACTTTAGCCATAGTGTTAATATTGCGCATAAAGTAATCGCCAGCGCTATCGCGTATCGCTTTATTTTTACAAAGCATGCCATCAATAACTTTAGCTAGCTCTTTTGGTAATCCTAAACTGCTTGCAGGTATTGCTTGAGCCCCAAAACGGCACGACTGCGCTGATGCAAGTGCATACAAAGTAGCGGCTACACCTTGTTCATCAAAGCGAGGGGATGATTGCTCACCCGACATTTGTGCTTCACCAATAAAGTAAACATCGCCCATACGCGCATTAGTGGTACTTAAGTCGCCCGACATTAAATCCATAAAGTTACTAGCAACTGGATTACCATCACTATCAACCTGGGCAAACACAGAGCTGCCCCAATCAACTAACGACAACGCATTGGTATTTTTATCCCATACAAGGTTTGAAGGTTTTACATCACCATGGACTATAGGCTGCGGACTTACTCCATTTTTATGACTTCGCAAATCAATTAATACATTACGTAACCTAACCGCTAATGCCATTATTTGCGCCGCGCTGAAGCGCCCAGTTTTAAGCGATACTTTTTCAAGATCTTCACCAATGGCCCTTGCCATCATTAAAATCCCTTGTTTTTTGATACGCTCAAATGCATAAAAGGTTGGCACTAACGGGTTATTAATTTGCGAAAGCATATACGCTTCATCTTCAAGCCGATCTCGTACACTCTGTGCAAGCGTAATACGCGAAAACTTAAATACCCAAGGTAAGCTGTTACCGTCATCCCCTGCAAACACAAAACCAAACGCACCCGACCCAATCATTTCAACGTTTTTATAGCCCAGCAGCGTTAACTGCTTAATACAGATATTAAGCCATTGACGATGTTTTTTAGCATCGCGGTGTGAAAGCAAATAGACAGATTGCTCTTCGTTGATATAAAAATTGCGGATTTCTTTGGCTTTCAATGCGGGCACTCAAATTTATAAGACTAACCAATTATTAGTTTTATGTAATGAGATTACAATAGCTTGAATAGGAGTTTTTAAATCGTTGAATAAAGTAGCGCCGTGTTTATCCTTCGCGGTTAAATTTACAGCAGAGAATTAATTGTAAACGTTAACGCTAAAGCTTACTTAGCTAAAAGTAAGCTAAAAGTAAGCTTTTACAATCAACTGTATATAAATACAGTTCATTGTTATTTTACTAACTTTCAATAATACGAAGATGCTTAAGTGATGATACATTTATGTGCGTTTGATAATAATATTTATTAGTTGCTCTACCGCGACTCATAAAATCGATAGTTACTCGTTTAGCTTCGCCTGTTACTTCTATTGTTTTATCAATAAAAAAGGTTTCTACAGGTTGTCCGTATTTACTTTCAAGCTCTGCTGCTACATTTGGCTTTATTGATATCGTAATTGAACGTCTATCGCGGTAATCTGTTTCTGTATTTAAATACAACCAATTACCCTGAGCCCCTGCCGCTTTAATGTGAAACTGGTAAGTGCCAACAACTCCTTTTGGTGCACTTTGCTCGGTTAAAGCTATAAGGTCCATATTTGTAGTTGTACGCTGACTTACTTCACTTTTATTAGGAACAGCACTACACGCGCTAAGCGCTAATACGCTGAAAAGAGTTATATACTTCAAGATACAATTTCCTTGCTTCTTTTTTGTGTTAATAAGAATGTAATGGCATTAATAATACCACTGTATGCATCATTGTTTCTATAAGAGAACCAAATAGTTACAATCAGTTAAGGAGCATTACGCTGAGAAGGGTTTGTTTTAAAGCTTTTTAACGTACTTTGCGGATTTACCACCTCTGCATGTTGTTTAGCTGCTTGCGCCCACTACGTTAATTGACTAAATGTTCGTAAAAAATAATTAAACCAAGGCGATCTATCTTGCCCTCCGATTGGCTTTCCATCCACATTAAACAAATCTTGTGCTTTGGCTACATGGATCATCGCAGAAACCGGTAAACACCGAGCTCAAATAAAAAAGTTCGCATAGTGACCACAGCTCTTACCCCACCCCATTGCCCTGCAGAATAAGTAACATTAGGTATTTTCAGTTAAAACAAGGTAAATCAAGCGTATAAAGCAAGTCTATTACAAATAGATTCAACGCACTTCGTTCTAAGAGAAACACTTTAAAATGGACTTATTCTTCAATGTTTAAGTTAAAGTTTGAGCGAAAGCAATATACTGAAATACAGCTTTCGCAAATACAATAAGTTATCACCTAATGACTTAAATAAGCCATTAAGGTAATGAGTGCAACATAAAAACAAACACCTAATAAACAGATCAAGTTAACCTTTTTAGCTTTTCTCACCTTAAACGAGGCAAAATCTTTAATATCATTTTTAAACTGCCCAAAAGTAACTACTTTCAATACCACACAGCCCGTAGAATAAAATAAAAAGCCTAAAATGGTATCAACCAGTAACCAAGTAAAAATCTCTACAAATACACTCATACTATTTCCTTAATTCGCATTAATATAAAACATCCGTAGTTTATTGAAAAATAATTTAGCAAGGCTGTAATCTATATTACAGTCCAACTCCAAGTCTTTTTAACAGCTTAAATGCTATTTCTGCATTGTTCGCTATTTTCATAACTTTTTCGTTTTCAGATGTTGCTTCGTTTACTTCTATTAATAATACATGTAACTCTTTAAGATCGTCATCCGAAAAGGCTTTGCGTAATTGTGGCGTTGAAAGCGGCAATGAGTTCGTGAGCTCATTTGCAATGCTGGAAATATCAGCATCAAATTCATTTTTTATATCATTTAAGCTCATGCTCATATCCCTTTATTTAAAGTCCGGCAGTGTTTAATGAGTCATTTATAAATGTGCTTATAGCAGGGGGAATTGGAATTATCTTTCCAACTTCTTTAACGGCTGATTGTTGAAAATTAACAATCGCATTAGCACTTATTAATAGATTAGTAATACTTTCATTTGCGGCAATAGTATTTTTGGTGTTTGACATAATTATACTTTTCATACTATTTGCTTTAGCATTAATTTTAGATCTTACCTCATCCCTGATCAGAGCAGATAAACCAGCTACGCCCTCTTGCTGTTGCGCTGTTAATACCGCGTTTTGTGCAATACTTTTTTTAGAGCGGTAGCTCTCATTCGCCTTTGCATACACTTTTGACCATTTTTCATCAAGCATACTGTACGCAGATAGCTCCCAAGCCTTAACCATTTCAACACCGTTTTCACCTAAGGCGTTTATACCCACAGACACTTGTTTATTTACATCAATTGCCGCTTGAGGAATATTGCTACAGCCTGTTATCGCTACAACAAATAGTGAAGCAATAAGCGTGATATTTTTGATCTGCATATATTTTATCCCAACGATCGATTTTTATAAAATGAATGATATAAACATATGTCCGCTTGCATTTTTTAGGTTTTTGATAAGACCGACATTAATATCACTGTACTAAATGAGACCAATTGAATTAAATTAATACTCTATTATAGCGATAATATTATAGCGCAATAACACGACGAAAGTTATGACATAATTAATGAGTTATTTAAGACACTCAAATGATCATACTTTTAATGAATTGGTATTAAATTGCCAAATCAACTGCTTTTCGCGCATGTACGTACGTTGTATCTAAAAGCCTAATATGCGTATCTTCTTGTTTAATTAGCATACCGATTTCAGTACACCCTAATATGACGGCCTCCGCTCCTTGCTCAGCAAAGGCATCAATTATTCTTAAATATTCAGCTTTAGATGATGTAAGAGCGCGCCCTAAACAAAGCTCTTTATAAATGACATTATGAACAATAGCCCTATCTGATTTTTCTGGAATTAAGACCGACAAATCGTGTTTTTCTTTTAACCGACTTTTATAAAAATCTTGCTCCATAGTAAAAGCAGTACCAAGTAAACCAACGGTTTTCACTCCCATTTTAATAAGTATTTCTGCTGTTGCATCAGCGATATGGATCAAAGGGATAGTTATACTTTCCTCAATTTGGGGAGCAACTTTATGCATCGTATTTGTGCAAATTAATAAAAAATCAGCACCTGCACGTTCAATATTTTTTGCCGCTGCGCAAAGTATTTCCGAAGTTCCATTCCAATCACCTTTGTGCTGGAGTTTTTCGATTTGATCAAAATCAACGCTATACATGACAATTTTAGCTGAGTGTAAGCCGCCAAGTGACTCCTTAACGCCTTCATTTATCACTTTATAATATCCGGCAGAACTTTCCCAACTCATGCCACCTAAAAGACCAATTGTTTTCATACAGTGCCTAACACATATAGTATTTCAGTTGGTTTATCCTAGTAGTTAGCCAATTAATTGTCTATCACATAACGTTTTTATATACAGTTAAGTGTAACCAATTGTTTAAAATGTGGTTTACTTAGTTGAAGACTTTCTTAAAATACATTCATCCACTACTAAGTCTTTTCATAAACAGATAACAACTTTACGCCTGTCACTTTCGTTTATTGATAAATTATGTTTTGATGAATGAAGCTGAATAGCAAACCTTTGGTTGTTTAACAACTTCATTCATAACAGAGCCCGTAGAAGCTTAAATAACCTGAACTCTGGTTAAGAGATTTACTAACGTATTGAATAATGGTGATATTTAAGTTTATTTTCTTTAGCCTGAGATTTTCAGTGAAAACAAGGCGAACTTACGTGTCAATAGCGGGCCTATTACGAGTAAATTAATCGCAGTTAGCGCTGAAAATAGCTGCTCGAGATAGATTTATTATTCAGAGTTCAGGTTAAATATAATAAGAGAAAATAATGGCAAAATTTAATAACAATAGCGTAGTTATATTAAGCGCAGTACGTACCGCTATAGGTAGTTTTGGTGGCAGCCTGAAAAATTTCACCCCATCCGAACTTGGCACACTTTGCGCAAAAGAAGCCATTTCCAGAGCCAAACTGTCACCCGATCAGATCGGCTCATGTGTAGTAGGTAAAGTAATACATAATGGCCCTAAAGATGCTTATCTATCGAGACTTATTGGCTTAGACGCTGGATTACCTATTAGCAGTCACGCAGTGACACTCAACCGATTATGTGGCTCGGGTTTAGAAGCCATTATACAAGCAGCCCAACAAATTCAATTAGGCGATGTAGATGCAGCTTTAGCAGGCGGAACAGAAAGTATGAGTAGCTCTGGTTATACCTTAGAAAGTAACCGGTGGGGCCAAAAAATGGGTAATAGTATCATGGTGGATGAATTAACCACCACATTACAAGATCCGTGGGATAATAACCCAATGGGAATAACGGCTGAAAACATTGCAGAAAAGTATAATATTACTCGTGCACAACAAGACACCTACGCAGTCCAAAGTCATCATAAAGCGTCGAAAGCTATTATCGCAGGGCATTTTAAAGAACAAATTATTGCTATAGAAATAAAATCAAGAAATAGCGCCCGCATTTTTGATACTGACGAGCATGTTCGCGCTGATACAACGGTAAAAAAACTATCGACCTTACCACCCTATTTTAAACAAAATGGCACAGTGACAGCAGCAACATCATCCGGTATTAACGATGCAGCGGCAATGTTGGTACTTATGTCAGAACAAAAAGCGCAAAAACAAGGCTTAAAGCCTCTCGGAAGATTAGTCGGTTATGCAAGATCAGGTGTGGCCCCCGCATTAATGGGAACAGGGCCTATTCCAGCTGTAAAACAGGTATTGGAAAAAACAGGATTAACAATCGACGATATGGATGTGATTGAGTCAAATGAAGCGTTTGCCGTACAAGCGTTGTGCGTAGCACACGAGCTAAATTTTCCTGAGCACAAAGTAAATCCAAATGGCGGCGCAATTGCTTTAGGTCACCCTGTTGGCGCAACAGGTGCTATTTTATCTACTAAGTGCCTTTACGAACTTAAACGTATTAATGGTAAATACGGTTTAGTCACCATGTGTATTGGTGGCGGACAAGGTATTGCTGCTATTTTTGAAGTGCTTTGACGGCAAAATTTTTGAGTGCTTTATTTATAAAAATTTAACAGAGACTACGCTTTATAAGAAAATAAGACATTAAACAAGCATGCCGTTAATTACATTATTACTCTCATCTCTCAGTACAACTTTCTCCTGCGGGGCTTAATGCCCCACAGTTTATTTATCGGCCCGCTACTTGTATATCAGGAATTTTTAACACCGATAGCAACTGGTTTATCCATCACATTAATTAAGCATTATTGCGAATTGGTATAAGCCATATTCAACAATAAAACCTAAACAAACGATTTTTTATTTATCCACTACCGTAACCTGAAGCCATTAGTTATTTTTTGTAGCTGTTTACTAAGTTGATCTAGCTCCATACTCGCAGCGGATACCTGATCAGCACCTGCTGCATTATCAATAGCAGCTTGTTTAATTGAATCAATACTATGCGCAATTTCTTCAGACATGCTACTTTGTTCATGCGCTGCTGTTGCAATAATTTCAGCTCGACGGGCTATATAATCTATTTGGTCTACGCTATTTTTTAATAATTTTGCGCTTTGATTTGCTGTGGTAATCGTTGATTTTGTCTCATCAATTGATTTATGCATTCCGGTAACAGCTTGTTGTGTGCCAGCTTGTAATAGCTCAATCATATGCTCTATATCGGCTGTTGAGTTTTGTGTTTTCTTAGCAAGTTGTCTAACTTCATCCGCAACAACAGCAAAGCCTCGACCATGTTCTCCGGCTCTAGCAGCTTCAATTGCAGCATTGAGTGCTAAAAGGTTTGTTTGCTCAGCAACAGAACGAATTACCTCGAGTACTGTATTAATATTTTGTGCATTATCTTCTACACGCTTAATAACTAATTCAGCATTAGTGATGGTATTGTCAAGTGAGTGCATTTTTACGATAGTTTGCTGTAAATTAACATCCGCAGAATGTGATGTTTCCCTTGCTTTAACACTTAAATCGGCTACTGCACGAGCACTTTCGGAGACCTCTTCAATAGAAGTATTTGTTTGCGCTATGGCATTAGCAACATGTTCAATACTCGCATGTTGCTCTTGTAAGCTGGCATTTGATTGCGTACTGGCCGCGCTCGTTTGTGCAGCTGTAGATGCAAGTCTGTCAGTTGCTTGAGATATTGTGCTTATTGTTTGGTGCAAATAGGTATTCATTTTTGCCATAGCTCCATATACACCAATCTTAGGTGTATCCGAACCAAACTCCTGACTAAGATCACCATTTGCGATACGTTTGCTAATAGTCTGCATTTGCGCAGGCTCACCGCCCAGAGGTTTAATTATAGAACGAGTAATACCTAGAGCTGCAATAATTACAACAACAAATGAAAACAATGCAATAAGGCTTATAACCCAGTATAAAGAATAAATAGGGGCGAACGCTTCAACCTCATCTATTTCTGCCAGTAAAACCCAATTTAATTGTTCAAATTTAAAAGGTTTATACGCAGATAACACTGGGTTGCCGTTATAATCGATGATAATTTCGGTATCAGTATAACCCTGAAGTGCTTTTTGGACTGCAGCAGTATCCACTCCATTATTTTTTACGTTACCAGCAAAACTTGCAACAACCGAATGACCTTCTGGATCTAAGTAAGAATCGGAGCGCATTAATAAATCATCACCTACCAGATATGATTCACCTGTTTGCCCCATGCCCTCACGTGTTTGCATAATATTATTAATTGCATTAATTGATAATTGTAATGCGATTACCCCAACAACTTCATCATCAATAATAATCGGTTGACCAATAAATGCGGCAGGCTCCTCGTTACTCGGTGCATACTTCGAAAAATCAACTACTTCAAACGAGCGAGTTATCATTATTTTTTCAAAAAGAGTGGCTAGGCCCGACGTTTGATAGGGCCCTGTTTTAAGGCTAGTTAAATAATCGGCTTCTTTTGCAAAGGTGTAATCTATAAAGCCCGCAGGGCTAATTACAAATAAGTCATAATAACCTTTATCCGTTATAAACCCATCAAACCATGTATGATTTACTGTGGTAAGCTCTGATATTGAGAGGTCAGGGTTATGCTTTGATAAGCTTTCCCAATTTTTTGTTAATAAATTTAAATCTGTTTTTGTACCTTTAAAATAATCGTAAAGTTGCTTGCTTTTTATATGGCTTATTGATGAAAGCTGATTATAGGTTTGTTTTTCTAATCCTTGAGCAGATATATATAAGGATAATACGGAAATTATGCCTGCGGGTAGTAAACCTAAAAGCAAAAATGAAAGTAGTAACTTAATTTTAATGGACATGCTCGTACCGATTCGAGATTTTGGGCGCGAGATCATACATGACCTTTTCTCTTTTTATAAGAATCTACGCAATATTATTGTAAATAAACGTTAACGCTATTGTTATAAAAAGGATTAATAGAAAGCTACACAAGACAGCCACGCTAATTTAATTAAAAAAACTGTCCCTGCGTAAAGTGCAAAATTTAAAATGGGTGCCATCGTTAATTTCTTGAGAGATATCTGGATCAATATTCATTACGGGAGATGAACCGCCCATTGCACTTTCTGCTAATAAAAAGCGCATGATGGGTGGTGTGGGGCTGGAGGTTAGAGACCTCCGGCTACCCGATTAGAGTGAAATTACTCCAAGATATTACGTGTCATTGTTCTCGAAAAATCATAAGTATCAGGATCCTGAGGGCTTCTATCAAGAGTAATTAGTTCATATAGTCCTTCCACTTCATAAACTTTAATACGAGTTACTTTTGTAGTGTTTGAAGTCAATGTAACTGTTGAATCTAAAATAGACCAATAGCCTTCTTCTACTGAATCAGCCGTATTTATTCGATAAGTTTTATTTGCTGAAATAAACAAGACTTGTTCCATATTTGAGTATTCACCAATTAATTTATTAGCTGTAACTCTCGGGTTTATATCTACGTCTTTAAAACAACCAGTTAATAAAAAAAGTAAATATAAAAATAGCGCATATTTGAGTAGCTAAATTAGATTTCATTTGTAAATTTATATTATTAATTAATACTCTAAAAAGGAGATATTTCATCTCAAGTTTGGCTTTCACTCTAACGAGCCTGTAGATTAACTCGTTTTTTATTTCTTTTTATTGATAAACAAACCATAGCTGAGTTCCTATTTTGATTCAATCGATTACTGTACTTTATGCAGAATATAAAGTGGGAGTTTGGTGTTGTTTTAATTGACGTTTTGGAAGAAATTACGAATGTTTTAGTGGCTTTATTGAGGTTAAAAGGCTTTACCCATTCTTAATGCATCGTGTTTTGAAGTTTTTCTATATTATGAACAAGGCAATACAGTTGCCATTGCGCATTCACTTTCGTTTGACCTCGTAAGGTCAATTTATTCATGCCTTTATTCACTGTAATGTTTCGCTTTTTATTTAAAGGAAAGCAAGCTCAATACAGCCGAGTCGTTTGCCATTCTTTAATAAACAGCTGTCGTCGCCCTATTGGGCTGTCTATTTTGACCTTCATTTTGTCGATGTAGCTTAGCTTTTTACGCGACTCATTATTTATAAACTTCACCTGTCGCCCTGTTTTCATAGGTGGCTTTCGCATACATTGCTGTTGCAGTGGGCATACATAAAATAGCCACAACGCTAAAAAATTATTATCCCCACGTGATTGATTGGTTTAAAGAAAAAGACACTCAAATATTCTGTGACTTCTTACTGCGTTGGCCCTCTCTTGCTCACGCTAAAAAAGCGAGAAAACAAACACTACTCGACTTCTTTAATCAACATAATTCCCGCTATCCACTCGTTAATGAAAAGCGGATAAAAGAAATAAAGGATGCAGACATACTCACCGATGATATGGCGGTGATCACGCCAAACTTATTGCTTATTGAATGCCTCGTTCCGCAACTTAAACAGCTGATGTTGGCAATAACACGATTTGATGACGAAATTAAAACACTTTATAAGCAACATGCAGATCGCGCTATTTTTGATAGTTTACCAGGTGCAGGCCCACAATTAGCACCTCGACTATTAGCCGCTATGGGGTCAAATCGTGAGCGCTATAAGTGCGCCGCTGACATACAAAAATACGCAGGCATTGCTCCAGTAACCGAACGCAGTGGCAAGAAAGAATGGATACACTGGCGGTACTCATGCACTAAATTTTTAAGGCAAACATTTGTGGAATGGGCAGGATTATCTGTGCGTTATTCATTTTGGGCTAAAGCATCGTTACTTGGCCACGATAGTTGGCAGCAAGAAGCCAAAGGAAAACCCCATAATACCATCATCGGATCATTGGCATTTAAGTGGATACGAATTCTATTTAGGTGCTGGAAAACACATACGCCCTACGATGAATCAACTTACTTAACCGCATTGAAAAGTAAGGGATCACCGCTGTTAAAATTTGCGGTGGAAAGTGAGCTTTAGCGCTTGCTGTCCACCTCAGGGCGTGTTGTTAGTTGCCCGCTACTATGAACCTTTATTTTTTGAAAACTAAAATGAGACTAAAAAATTGCAGGGTCAGTCACATCCCATATTTTCAGCTTAGTTAGGATTTTCGGTATTTCGTAAGTAAAAACATTTGCATCGAGTGAGGAGCTATTACACATACCAACAAAGGCTACTTGCTCCTTGGGTCTACGAATATAACTAGTACTTGTGCCCATCCATCCGCCATTGTGCAGCGTATAATTTGGCTCGATATATTGCCCGTTAGCATAAAAAGTTATTCCGTTGCTTTCGTAGGAGTGTTGGCTATTTGGTGTATTAAATTGAGTCATTATTTTGTTAGGGGCATCACCTAATTTCGGGGTATAAAAGTGATTATCCCAAATCAACATATCTTCGAGTGTAGTGTATAGACCACCGTCACCCACAACAAAAATATTTGTTTCATAACGCTTTAATCTATTATCTTTAAATGTTCTATATCCTTCGGCACGGTTAGGTACTATCTCTCGCATATCATCAGCGAAAAAAGTGCTGTGCATACCAAGCGGTTCAAAGATGTATTTTGTAGTGTACTCCCGCATGGACATACCACTGACGTTAGCTACTAACTCCGACAATAAAAAGTAAGCGAAGTTACTATAGGCTTGTTGAGTATCAGGTTGATGCTCTAAAGGAAGCGATTTTATGACATCGTAGTATTCTTCTTTGGTCAGGTAATCCTCATCACCAAACCTGAACGGACCACCAGCGGTGGACAGTAGTGGTTTGGGTAATAGCGATTTGAGGGTATCGTAATCTGCCATTCCTGAAACGTGACCTAACATTGAGTTAATAGTTACTTTTACACCATAGTCTTTCAATTCAGTAAGATGTTTCCGTATATCATCATAAAGGTTAATTTCCCCTTTTTCTGCTAATAACAATACCGCAAACCCGGTGAATTGTTTGGATACAGATGCCATACGAAATACTGATATTGAACTGAGCGGAACCTGGTGTTCGATGTTTGCCAAACCGTAGCTTTTCTTGAATAAAAATTGTTGATTCTTAATAATACCTACAGAGCACCCCGGTCCATTAGTTGGAATAGACTCTTCTGCAATTCTATCAATTTCCTTTTCCAGCAGCGTTAGTTGGGTTTCGTTTCCCATAACGCTAAATGAAAGTAACAAAATAACCCCAGCGATTCCTTGAATACTTTTATACATTAATTTTCCCTTTTTTTATTATTAACTATTCTGATAGTTGTGTAGTTTCATCACTTTCCTTTACATCAAGCAGATAAATAAACTACGTAACACCTCGTAGGTTTGCTTTTTTGTTGAAAAAGTCAACAAAGTGATAAAAATAAGCAAAACAGTATGCTCACAATTATTGTTATTGGTTTAGCATAGATTGTGTCGATAAGTCCATTAGCTACATATTCAGATGAATATACTATGAATTCACCAAACACCTTAATTATTGGATCTAAGAGGTAGACAAATACCATTGAAGCAGCGACTCCAGTGATTATTCCTACTTTAACCGATTTTTCCATAATATCACTCGATGTTTATTTTTGATCTAACGAGCCTGTAGATTAACTCGTTTTTTTATTTATTTTTATTGATAAACTAACCATAGCTGAGTTCCTATTTTGGTTCAATCGATTACTGTATTTTATGCAGAATATAAAGTGGGAGTTTGGT
>NZ_JACJEM010000025.1:0-59165 GCF_014164085.1 Pseudoalteromonas sp. SG45-5
TCATGCTGTTGTGTGGTAACAAGCCTAATTGCACGTTCACGAAATTCTGATGTATAGCGATTTGATTTTTTCATAGTTCCAGTTTCTCAAGTTATTGAGTCTCTGGCAAACACGGGGCGATTCAATTTGGTTTTTTAGCGCTTAATGCACTCAGTTTTATAACATCGTTGCGTATTTTTGTTGGCGACATAACGTGCTCTGCTATATATAAATTTAGCTTAGTGTACCGATAGCTAAAGTTACCAACAATATAATTTGTTAAATTTATAATATAAGTCAATGTGTAATTAAGTGCTCGGCCCCCGTGCTCGTTTTGTAAATTGCCTCGCATTTATATTTTTACACATCCCTTTTTTCACTAAAATACTCAAGCTGGTTTATACTGTATTAATAATAAACAAATAATAATTAAAACAGAGCTGTAATGAAGAGACTAAACACCCTTTTATTCTATTTACTTTGCACCGCATCACACAGCGCTTTTGCTTGCGACAGAACATTTACTATTGCCTCCCACGATGCCTTTTGGCCGCCATATGTCATGGGAATGAGTGATATATTTAAAGGCACTGAAGTAGAGGCATTAAATATTATTTTTAAAGACTCCCCTTTTTGTTTTAAAGTGGAGCTGTTGCCTAACTCAAAACGCGCTTTTACCGAATTAAAACATGGCCGAATAGATATAGGCTGGGCTGCTAGCTATACCGATGCACGCGCTGAGTATGTTTATTTTACCGATAGCTACCGAACTGAGGTTATGCGCTTGTACGAAAATAAAAGCAATCCACATAACATTAAAAACCTAGCCGATATTTTTGAACAAGGCCTTACTGTAGGTGCTAACTTTGGAAGCTATTATGGTAAAGAGTTTGAGCAATATAAAAAAAGGTATAAAAAACAAATTGAATATACCAGCTCGGCCAGTAAGCGCTTTGAACTACTTAATAAAAAGCGCATTGATTTTGCAATTGAAGACTCGCTCGTTGGCGCGTTTTTTAGTAAGCGCAGTGCTAACTTGCAGTTAGTCGACGACATTAAGTTTGTAAATAAAGACCCAATACATTTAATGCTGAGCAAAAAAACGGTTTCGGCTGAAGAAGTCGCCGTAATAAGCCAACATATAAAAAGCAACAAAGCAGCGCTTGATGCGTTATTTAAGTAGCAGTACTTTACATAAAGCAGTTTTAAAATTGCGCCGCGATTAAATACATTCTAAAACTTAATACGCTTTGGGCACTTATTGGCAAGCTAAAGCGTTATTAAATTATAAGATGCGCCGAAAACAGCTTCATGGCTGTAAAACTAACCTTTTACCTTTCCTTCCTCTTGGCTGATCTGTATAATTCGCCAGCTAATTTACCCTATTGTCTGGTTCTTGTTTGTGGCGTGTTGCTGCAGCGTACTCCTGTCAGTACTAATTCTAGGATTACCTTTTTTGATCTCCACCGCAAATATTACGATGCAGTTTGGCGCAGAGCCGTTGTTTGAAAACATTTCAGCTAAATTTGGTAACGGTAACCGTTACGGTTTAATTGGCGCTAACGGCTGCGGCAAGTCGACTTTCATGAAAATTTTAAGCGGTGCGCTTGTACCAAGTGCGGGTAATGTCTCTATTACTCCAGGGTTAAAAGTAGGTAACCTAAGCCAAGACCAGTTTGCTTTTGAGCAATACAGCGTTGTAGACGCAGTAATTATGGGTGACGTGGAGCTTTGGAAAGTAAAGCAAGAACGCGAACGTATTTACTCGTTACCAGAAATGAGCGAAGAAGACGGCATGAAAGTAGCCGATCTTGAAAGCGTATTTGCTGAAATGGACGGCTATACAGCAGAAAGCCGCGCAGAAGAAATTTTGCTTGAAGCGGGTATCGATAAAGAATTTCATTACGGTTTAATGGCAAACGTAGCGCCAGGTTGGAAACTACGTGTGCTTTTAGCACAAGCGTTGTTTGCAAACCCTGATATTTTGCTACTCGATGAGCCTACCAATAACTTGGATATTCATACTATTACGTGGCTTGCAAACGAGCTTAATAAACGTAAATGTACGATGATTATTATTTCCCATGACCGTCACTTTTTAAACTCGGTATGTACACACATGGCCGATATTGATTACGGCGAGCTGCGTATTTACCCTGGTAACTACGAGAAATTTTTAGAAGCTGCGGGCCTACAACGCGAGCAACTTTTAGCTGAAAACGCTAAAAAGAGTGCAGAAATTGACGAGCTACAAGACTTTGTTAACCGTTTTGGTGCTAACGCGTCAAAAGCTAAACAAGCAAGTTCACGCGCTAAAAAAATGGATAAAATTAAGCTTGATGAAGTTAAATCGTCAAGCCGTATGAGCCCATCACTTTCGTTTGACGAAGGTAAAAAAATGTACCGTCAAGCGCTTGAAGTTAATAAACTTGGCCATGGTTTTGATGGCGAAACGTTATTTACTGGTGGCGACTTATTACTAGAAGCCGGCGCTAAGCTTGCGGTTATTGGCGAAAATGGTGTGGGTAAAACCACCTTTTTACGCTGTTTAGTAGATGAGCTAAAAAGTTTAGAGGGCGAAATTAAATGGTCTGAAAATGCGACCTTTGGTTATTGCCCACAAGACAGCACTAAAGATTTTGATAACGATTTAACCTTGTTTGATTGGATGTCGCAATGGCGCACTGCTAAGCACAACGATTTAATGGTTCGTGGCATGTTAGGCCGCTTGTTGTTTACCGCAGACGATTCAAACAAAAAAGCCCGCAACTGCTCTGGTGGTGAAAAAAACCGCCTGTTATTTGGTAAGTTAATGATGCAAGACGTTAACGTACTTGTCATGGACGAACCAACTAACCACATGGATATGGAAGCGATTGAAGCGCTTAACAATGCGCTTAAAGACTTTGAAGGTACGCTTATTTTTGTAAGCCATGACCGCGAGTTTGTATCATCATTAGCGACACGTATTATTGATATAAAAGATAAAGAAGTAATAGACTTCCAAGGTACGTTTGACGAATACCTTTCAAGTTGTGAAGAGAAAAAAGCGTAAACGCTTTTTCTAATTGCTTACAAAAACGGTGCTAAATTTAGCGCCGTTTTTTATGGGTGATGAATAATAAATGCATAAACCCACCGCATAGATTGCTCTAATTTGTAGACGCGCAGCTTGCTTGCGTATAAAAACGCAGTGTTTAAATAGTTAAGCAATTAGAAGCTACGCTTCTGCCGTGAGCAAGCTCTACGCCTACAAATATATAACGCACAGATTATTTGATATCAAACCTGTCGGTGTTCATTACTTTTACCCACGCATTTACGAAGTCGTGTACAAAACGTTCTTTGTTATCGTCTTGTGCATAAAATTCAGCAAGCGCGCGTAAAATGGAGTTTGAACCAAATACTAAATCAACACGTGTTGCAGTCCATTTAGTTTCGCCGCTTGTACGCTCTACAATATTGTATAAGCCTTTATCTGCGGGCTCCCAGCGGTATGCCATATCGGTTAAGTTTACAAAAAAGTCATTACTTAGGGTGCCGACATTACTTGTAAATACACCGTGCTGACTGTCATTATGGTTAGTCCCTAATACGCGCATGCCCCCAAGTAACACTGACATTTCTGGTGCGCTTAGCCCCATCAACTGACTACGTTCTAACAAGAGTTCTTCGGCAGATACAACATAGTCTTTTTTCAGCCAGTTTCTAAAACCATCATGAATCGGTTCAAGTACGTCAAACGATTCTGCATCGGTCATGTCGTCTGTGGCATCACCGCGCCCTTGTGCAAACGGTACTAGTACATCAACGCCGGCATTTTTAGCAGCTTGCTCTACAGCAGCAGTACCGCCTAAAACAATTAAGTCGGCAATACTAATAGGCTTACTCAAACCTGCTTGTACTTTTTCAAGTGCACTTAGTACTGTTGCTAAACGCGCTGGCTCATTACCTTGCCAATCTTTTTGCGGTGCTAAGCGAATACGTGCGCCATTTGCGCCACCACGGTGATCAGAACCACGATACGTGCGGGCACTATCCCATGCAGTGCTAATTAAATCAGCAGCACTAATACCGCTATTAAGTAAGGTTGTTTTTAAATCACTAATTTCGGCGTCAGTTAGTGTGTAGTTAACGGTTGGCACGGGATCTTGCCAAATTAGATCCTCACTTGGTACATCCGCACCTAAATAACGTGATTTAGGACCTAAATCGCGGTGAGTTAATTTAAACCAAGCGCGAGCAAATACGTCTGAGAAGTAATCAAAGTCGTTATAAAAACGCTCAATAATTTTGCGATACGCGGGATCCATTTTCATGGCCATATCGGCATCTGTCATTATTGGGTTTAAGCGAATTGATGGATCTTCTACATCAACAGGCTTGTCTTCTTCTTTAATATTAACGGGCTCCCACTGATGAGCGCCTGCAGGGCTTTTTGTTAACTGCCATTCGTAAGTTAACAGAAGTTTACAATAGTCGTTATCCCATTTAGTTGGGTGTGTGGTCCATGCACCTTCAATACCAGAAGTTACGGTATCGCGACCAATTCCGCGTGTGGTGATGTTATTCCAACCAAGGCCTTGCTCGTGTATATCGGCAGCTTCTGGCTCTGGGCCTAGGTTTTCGGCTTTACCGTTCCCGTGTGTTTTACCTACCGTGTGACCACCGACCGTTAATGCAGCCGTTTCTTCGTCATCCATTGCCATACGTGCAAACGTTTCACGTACTTGCTCTGCGGTTTTAAGTGGATCAGGCTTGCCATTAACGCCCTCAGGATTAACATAAATTAAGCCCATTTGTACTGCCGCTAATGGGTTTTCCATTGTGTCGGGTTTGTCTACATTTGCGTAGCGCCCGTCACTTGGTGCTAGCCATTCTTTTTCAGCTCCCCAGTAAACGTCTTTTTCAGGATGCCAAATATCTTCACGACCGCCTGCAAAGCCAAAGGTTTTTAACCCCATAGATTCATAAGCCATGTTACCTGCCAAAATGATTAAATCGGCCCACGAGAGTTTATTGCCATATTTTTTTTTGATTGGCCAAAGTAAACGACGCGCTTTGTCTAAGTTACCATTATCTGGCCATGAATTTAGTGGGGCAAAACGTTGGTTAGCTGTACCACCGCCACCGCGCCCGTCGGCGAGTCGGTATGAACCCGCTGAATGCCACGCCATACGGATCATCAACCCGCCGTAATGCCCCCAATCAGCTGGCCACCATTCTTGGCTTTGCGTCATTAAGTTTTTTAAATCTGTTTTTAAAGCTTCTAAATCAAGCGTTTTAAATGCATCGGCGTAGCTAAAATCGCTATCGTATGGGGTTGTTTTTGTATCGTGTTGATGAAGTATGTCGAGGTTGAGGGCATTTGGCCACCAATCTGTATTGGTATTAGACGCTTTGGTATTACTACCATGCATGACCGGGCATTGGCCCGCTTTAGAGTTGCTCATTCTGAAATCCTTATTGTGGAAAGTAAAAATACTTAATCAATTTCATCGCTTATGCTTAATGTTGTGCTTAATAAAGTAACGGCTATTTTTATTTAATTGCCTTACGTATCACTCAGTGTGCCTACCTAAAACTTACGTATCCTTAATATAGGCGTATAAATTATGCTATACCAGCGCTGGCTCACAGTTTAAAACGATTGCACCGATTTATAATTTTGATGGGTATTAGAACTCAACTATTTAATCTTTTTATAATAGTGGTGATCGAATCGAAATATTTTGCCGTAATGGTATGTGAAGGGTTTGAAAGTGGCTTTAGTTTACTCAAGCGCACATTGGAACACCCCCCTTCACCATGAAATTGTAGTTATGATAAAGGTGTATTACATAAGCCCAATACACCTTTACTTTCTACTTTTATTTAGTTTTTAACTAATTGAATTAAATTAAGTTATAGTTCAGTTAGGTGTAGTTAGTATGTAATTTATTCTCCTGTGATTCCCTACAACTTTTTGTTGTTTAAGCAGTTTCGGCCGGTTCTCCTTGAACTGGCCTTTTTTTGCAAAATTTTTGGCTTGACTAGCTTTGTGCCTTTTAGCTGTGCGTGTTAAAGTTACACTCGCAATTAATTTAACTAGGCGTACCAATGCGTTATTACATATCATTACTATTTGTTTGCTTTACACTTTTGTCGGCCACAGTGAACGCAGCAGAACAAAAAGCTAATGTGCTCACAGCACAAGAACAACAGCAAGAATTAAATCGATTAAAAGAGCCAATGTATAAACCGCTTTTGGAGCGCTACGTTTTAGATGAATTAAAAGCCGTACGTCAAGATCAACAAAAGCTACGTGAAGATGTCACTAAACAAGTTACTCACGCACAACTTGATACCGCCGATCGTGCAATAACTTACACCACCGATACGATTAATAATGTATTTTTTATTATTACCGCAACAGCATCAATTTTAGTATTGGTTGGCTGGAATTCGCTACGCGATGTTAAAAACAAAGTAGAAGATATTGTAAATACACGCGTAAGTGTTATTACCGATGAATACGAGGATAGATTAAAAATTCTAGAAGAAAAATTACGTGTGCGCTCTGAAGAAATACTGAGTAACCAAGAACGCATATCGGTCACCAATGAGGTTCATTCTCTGTGGATGCGCGCAAATTTAGAAAGTGATTTTGCCAATAAAATTGAAATATTTGACGAAATTTTAAAACGTAAACCCGAAGATGTAGAAGCAATTGCTTATAAAGCCGATGCATTATTAGAGATTAACGAAACTGCACAAGCAATTGAGCTATGCAATCAAGCCATTGATATTGATAGCGATTATGGCTACGCTTACTGGCAACGCGCCTGTGCTTATGCGCTTACACATAAACACGCAGATGCCTTGGCTGATATAAAAATGGCATTAGATTATTCACCTAATTTACGAAACGAGTTATTACATGAAAGCGCATTTGCAAGCCTGCATGATAACGAAAGCTTTAATACCATTGTGGCCGGTGAGCCAGTTTAATTAAGCTGATAAAAAAGGGCGTATGCCCTTTTTGTGTAGCATTTAATAATTAGAAGCTCCCGCTTCTCGCGTGAGCAAGCTCTACGCCTACATTAAAATGTTTAAACTCGGCCTCATTATTTGCTCTAACTTGTAGACGCGCAGCTTGCTGGCGTATAAAAACACAGTTTTTAAATGACTCAGTAATTAGAAGCTGCGCTTCTCGCGTGAGCAAGCTCTACGCCTACATAGAATACGCCGCTACGCTTTGTAAAAATGTTAGCGTTTAAAGTATAAATCAATCGCTTTAGTAAGCAATTCATCAAGCTGCTCTTCAAAATGCTCAATTTCTATTTCAAAGTGATTTAAATATGCTTTAGCCTGCGCTTGAGATAAATTTCGGCTGTTTACGCTATATTGACGCTCACCGACTTGCTTATCGTAACGTGGTAAAAATACAAATTGACCATAATACGGCGACTTAATATGCTTATTCGCAAAGCGACAAAAATCTTCTATATGGTTTGCACCATCAGGTCCTAAGCAACCTGGCTCAACTCGATACATTAAACGGACTTTTTTTTCTTCACTTATTTGCATAATGATCCTTTAACGAAAGAATAATACGCGGATTATTTTTCCGTCTTTAATTTGATAACTAGATACAAGCTCTGAACGTTTATCTACGACGTTTTCGTCGGTTGAGCAAGTTTCTGATAACTCATGGTCAATCACTATATCCCCATGCACTATACGTTTAATAGGCGATGAGTGGATACACTTTAGCTTTTTAAACATTAGCCCATAACGTGCTATTAGTTTTTCTTTTCCTTTAAATAATAGCTCATTAGGGAAAATATAAAACTCTACATCTTCAGCATATACACGAATAAATTCTTCTATGTTTCGTGCATTATAGGCTTTAATTAATTGCTCAACCACAGCAAGTGATTCGCGCGACTGCTTTGCTTTACTTTGTTGTTTGGCTGTTAGTGCTTCTTTTGCTTGCGCCACTACTTTTTCAGCTTGCGCTACAGCCGCTGCTTTTTCTATTTTACTTTTAAGTTTTGTAACTGGTTGCGCAGCTTCACTACCCAATACTTTAGAGTCATCAACTTTAGTATTGTTTATAATTGGTTTTTTTAGCACAGGCGCTGAATATTCTAGCGTGTTGATTTTATCGTTTGTCGTTTGTTCTGTATTTGCTTTTTTAGTTTCATCTGATTCAGATTGCTGAGCAGCAACATAACTACTCAACGCCAAACAGGTAATTAATGAAGCAAAAATAATAGATAACGATTTCATAGTTTTCCTAATATGAACACTAAACGTTGTTAGTCACGCAACATAGCAAATTTTAGAGTTTTCGGGTAGTTATTATGTACTTGCAGTGTGCGCATGCTGCTAACACCCTCTTTACCAGTACTGTTCAACCGTTATTTGGCCAGGCTCTCTGCGGCGGTTTCGCTTAAAGTTTTGCCCTATAAGTAGCTCGGTTGTGTCTTTAACCATTTGCGGGTTTCCACAAATCATAAACTGAGCATTATTTGCAGTTGGGCTTAGTTTTACGTGTTCAAATAAGGTTTTATTAGCGATAGCTTTGGTAATACGACCATTTAGCCCCTGTAATGGCTTCTCACGGCTAACAACGGGGATATAGTTAAGCTGTTCAGGGTACTGTTTTAGCAACTCATTAATAAGCTCTTGATAGCTCAAATCGTTATTATAACGTACGCCATGTACTAAATTGATGTATTGATATTTTTGCCATATTTCAGATTGTTGTAGCATTGATAAAAATGGGCCGATAGCAGTGCCAGTGCTAAGCATCCAAAGTTGCTCGCTTTGTGGTATTTCATCTAAGGTAAAAAAGCCTGTTGCACGACGCTCAATTAAAACGGTATCACCTGGCTGCAACTTGGCTAAGCGTGGCGATAGTAAACCATTGGCTACGTTAATGAGGTAAAATTCTAAATCGTTATTTTCGGGAGAGTTTACATATGAATATGCACGCACGATGCGTTTGTCGTTATCCATTACTGAAAGTTTTGTAAATTGCCCTGCTTTAAATGGCTCAACATCGGCGTTTAACGTTAAACTAAAAAGCGTTTCGTTCCACCACGTTACTTTTTTTACGCTTGCATCAACCCAGTTCGACATATTTGACTCCAGAGTTTAACTATCAATAATACCAATCCGCAAAAATACTTAATCAATTTGAGGGATTAAACCTGACGTTAACTGCGTTAAAAACTTCTGATATAGAATAAATAACGAAATTTTTGCCTTGTTATCGACACGATTTTCTTACCTCAAAATAGCTCACTTAATTAAGCGAGTTAATATGTAATTTAAACATTACTCACTGCAAAAGTAAGCTTTATAAGGTAAACATTAGCACTAAGCTAAGTGAACTTACAGGGGAAATTAGAGCGAGGTGATCTTTTATTTACGCAAAAATAGGGCTAAGCGGTGCTGGTCTTGCAAGTGCATAGCCTTGACCAAAACAAAAGTTCAGTTTTTTAACAAAATCAATATGCTCTTGAGTTTCAAGACCCTCTATACACACTGAGCAATTAAATTTTTCTTTAAAGGTGGCTGCCATTTCGATAATACTTTTAGAGTAGTTATTATCAAATGCGCGATTAATAAAACAGCCATCAATTTTAATTAGTTTTATATTTAGCTGCGATAACAACTCAAAATTAGACATGCCAGTACCAAAATCATCCATTGCAAAAGCAAATCCTTCGGCAATTAACTTTTCTATATTTTTAATCATTGATTGGTACATTTTTGTAGAGCAGGCGCGTTCAGTAATCTCCAGCATTACATTTTGCTTGGGTATATTAAAACGATTAAAAAAGTATTTTACGAGTGCAGGAAATCGAGAGGAAGCAATTTGTGCGGGCTCAAAGTTTAGAGAAAAACTAAGCGGGCTTTTTATCTTATCTGAAAAAAACGGCTTTACTGCACTAAGCGTGTGCAATGTTAATAAATCCTCTTTTCCTTGTGAAATTAATGCCATTACAGTTTTTTCAATATTGGTAGTCGATTCGCTGTTACGTAATAACGCTTCGTATAGCTTAATTTTTCCCGTTTTTAAGCAATAAATAGGCTGAAAATGGAAATGATAACTAGCTATATCGTATTCAAAACATTCTTCAGGAAAAATTAAGTTTTTTGAACGTCCACTGTCTACTATTAACATTTACCGAACAACCTAATACTAATTTCACATATAGTATAACAAATTACCTCAAAACCAATTAAAAGTCGCCACTTAAGTACTAAATATATACAAAATAGTAATAAGTTATTAGTGTTAAAATAGAAAAATGATTTAATAAATACAAATAATTACAAAATTTTAATTAATGTTACTGAGCTTAGGTTTCTCTGCATCAAAGTTGCATAAATAACAAAAATAAAGACATAAAAAAAGCCGCATAAAATGCGGCTTTGGAGGTTTAGTCTCACTTCACTTTGGGCGTGTCTCCAAAACTTAGTGAATACGTTACCAAGGAACTGTTATGTATTATTTAAGCTATTGACTCTAATGCAATTTTAACCATTTCGTTAAACGTACTTTGACGCTCATCAGCAGGTGTTGCTTCGCCAGTGATCACGTGATCACTTACTGTAAATAATGCCATTGCGTTTGCGCCGTATTCAGCCGCAACGCCGTATAAACCGGCTGTTTCCATATCTACAGCTAGCATGCCTAACTTGTCTAAATCTTTATAAAAAGAGTCGTCTGCTTGGTAGAAAGTGTCGGTTGTAAATACGTTACCTACTTTAGCTTTAATACCTAGCTCTTTTGCAGCGTTTACGCCGTTTAAAAGCAGGTCAAAATTAGCGATTGCAGAAAAGTCGTAGCCACGAACACGAGCACGGTTTACGTTTGAATCAGTACTTGCACCTTGTGCAAAAATTACGTCGCGGATTTTTATATCTGTACCAATACCACCACACGTACCAATACGAATAATATTTTTAACGCCAAAGCTTACAATTAGCTCACGCGCATAAATAGACATAGATGGAATACCCATGCCTGAACCCATAATGCTTACTGGCTTACCTTTATAAGTACCAGTAAAACCGTACATGTTACGTACGCCTGTCACTTGTACTGCATCATCTAAAAAGTTTTCAGCAATATATTGCGCACGTAGCGGATCGCCTGGCATTAATACTGTTTCGGCGAAATCACCAACGTTTGCACTGATATGCGGAGTACTCATTAATTGTTTTCCTTTTTATTTGGCGTTGTTAGCTCATTTAAAAAGCTGTCGCCGTAATCAAGCGCAGATAAGTTAAACCACTGTGCCAGTGTTTGACCTATATCTGCAAAGCTGTTGCGTTCACCTAATGGTGTATTACTCATACCCGGTTGATATGCAATAACGGGTACGTATTCACGGGTGTGCTCAGAACCTGGAAAGGTAGGGTCACAGCCGTGATCTGCAGTGATCATTAACACGTCATCTGCGTTTAACTGATTTAGTATAGTGGGTAAATAGTCATCAAATTCTTTTAATGCTTTTGCGTAACCTACTGGGTTACGTCGATGACCAAATTTTTCATCAAAATCAACTAGGTTAGTAAAAATCAGGCTGCGATCTGGCGCACTTTTAATTACTTCGCTGGTTTTTTCTAGCAAGTTCATAAGCCCTGGTGCTTTATGCTTTTGGGTTATGCCTTGATGCGCGTAAATGTCTGAAATTTTACCAATACTAATTACTTCGCCGCCGTCCTTTGCTAATACATCTAGCAACGTAGGCGCTGGCGGTAGTACTGAATAGTCACGACGATTACCCGTTCGAGCAAAGTCTTGACTATTTGAACCCAAAAATGGCCGCGCAATCACTCGCCCTATATTCATTTCATCAAGTAGCGCCCGTGCGATTTCGCAAACTTGATAAAGCTTCTCTAGGCCGAATGACTCTTCATGCGCGGCTATTTGAAACACGCTATCAGCTGAGGTGTAACAGATTGGTTTACCTGTTTTTACGTGCTCTTCACCTAGCTGTTCTAAAATGGTCGTTCCTGATGCATGGCAATTGCCTAAAATGCCAGGAATACCCGTACGAGCAATAAACTCGTCTATAAACTCTTGCGGAAAACTAGGCTGTGTTTTTGGGAAATACCCCCAATCAAATAACACAGGAACGCCCGCCATTTCCCAATGACCCGATGGTGTGTCTTTACCGCTTGATATCTCTTTAGCGTAACCCCATGCACCTTGTGGTGCTTGGCGATTTGAAATTAAACACGGTTCGCCACCGGCAGCTTCACACGCATCAACTAATCCTAGTTTAGATAAATTAGGAAGTGACAACGCAGTACCTGTTTCGTCATAATATGCTTTTAGTAAGTGAGCGAATGTATTTGCGCCAAGATCACCAAATTTATCTGCATCTGGTGCTGCACCGATTCCTAGGCTATCTGCCATTAAGATAATTGCTCTTGTCATTTTGACCTCACTTTGTTTCTAGGTGGTTACTTTATCTGCTCTTGGAATTTTCCGTACAGGACAAAAGTCCTGTTTCATAAAACCTAAACATTATAAATTTACGTTCTGAGCGAAGCAAAAGAGATTAATCGTGTCTTTTTTGCTATTGTGATCTACCAACAATATATCCTTCTGTGTGGGTGAGAACTTTAGTGACACGAACTACTATTATAGCTATTGCAGGCGCATCGGCGTCGGGCAAATCCCTTTTTAGCCAAACAATTTATAATGAATTGGTTAATGAGCTTGAACCAGGCGCTATCGCCATTATTGAAGAAGATGCTTATTACAAGGATCAGTCGCATTTGCCGATGGCTCATCGTACGCAAACGAATTACGATCATCCTGATGCATTTGAGCACGCGTTAATGTTAGAGCATTTAACGCAACTTCGCAGTGGCAACTCAGTTGAAGTACCTAGTTATGATTATGCGCAGCATACACGCAGTGAAAAAACACGACGTGTCCCCGCTGCAAAAATATTAATTGTAGAAGGTATTTTATTATTGAGTGATAAAGCACTTAATAAAGAATTTGATATTAAGGTGTTTATAGACACACCTTTAGATATTTGTTTAATGCGCCGTATGCAACGTGATATGGAGCAACGAGGCAGAACATTACAATCCGTTGTTGAGCAATATCAAGCAACTGTTAGACCGATGTTTTATCAATTTATTGAGCCTTCGAAGCATAACGCCGATTTAGTTGTGACTCGAGGCGGTATGAATCGTGTTGCGATTGATATTATTAAAAGCAAGATAAAATATTTACTACAAGAATAACAACGGGAAACATTTGTATGACAACATTTATGAGCTTAGTAGGCATGTGTGTGCTACTGAGCATTGCTTTTGCAGCTTCGACTAATCGCAAGGCAATTAATTTAAGAACCGTTGGTATAGCATTTGCTATGCAAGTTGTTATTGGCGGTTTTGTATTATTTTTTGAAGCAGGAAAAAATGTATTAACGAGCATGTCAGCAGCCGTTTCATCAGTTATTGGTTATGCTAACGACGGTATTGGGTTTTTATTTGGCCCGCTTGCTTCACAAGACACACTCGGTTTTATTTTTGCGATTCAGGTTTTGCCCGTTATCGTGTTTTTCTCAGCATTGGTTGCTGTGTTATATCACCTTGGCATTATGGACTGGATCATTAAGATTTTGGGCGGTGGTTTACAAAAATTATTGAAAACCTCACGTACAGAATCACTTTCAGCAACCGCCAATATTTTTGTTGGCCAAACTGAAGCACCACTTATTGTTAAACCATTTATTGCAACGATGACAAAATCAGAATTGTTTGCAGTTATGGTTGGTGGCCTAGCCACAGTAGCAGGCTCTGTAATGGCCGGTTACGTTATTATTGGTATTGAGCTTAAGTATTTAATAGCAGCAAGTTTTATGGCAGCACCTGGCGGCTTTTTAATGGCCAAGATGATCGTACCAGAAACTGAAACGCCTAAGGATAACTTGGCCGATTTAGATTTAGATGATGAAGATAAACCTGTAAATGTAATTGATGCTGCGGCATCTGGTGCAGCAAACGGTATGCACTTAGCACTTAATGTTGGTGCAATGTTACTTGCCTTTGTCGCATTAATTGCGTTACTAAACGGTTTATTAGGTGGTATTGGTGGATGGTTTGATTATCCAACATTAACACTACAAGAAATTTTAGGTTATGTATTTGCCCCAGTTGCATGGTTACTTGGTGTGCCATGGGATGAAGCAATTATAGCCGGCAGTTTTATTGGTCAAAAGATAGTAGTAAATGAATTTGTTGCTTACTTAGACTTTATAAATTATCGCGATACGTTAAGCGCACACACACAAGCGATTGTTACATTCGCACTATGTGGGTTTGCTAATTTATCATCGATAGCCATTTTACTAGGTGGGTTAGGCGGTATGGCGCCTAGCAGGCGGAAGGATATCGCACGCTTAGGGCTCAGAGCAGTGTTAGCAGGATCTATGGCTAACCTTATGAGCGCAGCAATTGCTGGTTTTTTCCTCTCGCTAGCTTAGAAACTGATAGAGACAAATAACCGGTGTTGCAAAACAATAGGATAGCGCTTTAAGGGGTTAAAGCACTATCTGATTTGAACGATACTTCACCAAGGGCCGCAAGGCCCTTTTATCGTTTTAGGGCTTTATAATTCGATTTATTAACCATTTAACACTTCATAGCAAACTCAATTGGCATAAAAATCATGCGGATTAAATCATTTTAGAACGTCGTTACACAGCACCCTAAGCTGATTGGTACAACGTGAAAACATAACTCAGCACACAACTTTATATTTACACTCAAATTTAAATAAACCAATATATTAGTCACTAATTTTTATGATTAATTTTTGTATTTTCAATATTTTAAGCCACACTAAGAACATCATATTTAATCAAATAACGATTTATTACTGTGAAATACATCCTCTATTTTCTCTTCCTACTTTGCTCTATGTTTGTGCAAGCGACAGAAACACTGCTTGTTGTTACAGAGTTAGCACCACCAAACCAAGTATTGGTTGACGGTGAGGTCTCAGGAAAAGGCACCCAATTTATTAGAGATATATTCGCTGAGGCTAAACTAACACCTAACATCCAAATGTATCCATGGGCGCGCGCTTACAAAGTGGCTAATGAGTTAAAAAACACTTTCATATACAGCTTAGCTCGCACTGTGGAGCGAGAAGATAAATTTTATTGGATTGGGCCAGTTGGACGCTTTGAGCTAGGCTTTATTAGCTTATCAGTGCGAAATGATATTGTTATAAATAGTATCGAACAAGCAAAAAACTATAAAATAGCAATGCAACGCAATGACTTTTCAACACAAACACTTGCCAAACTTGGCTTTGAAGTTGTTTTGACCTCTGACATTCAAAAGTCATACTCTTTATTGTTAACTAAAAAAGTCGATTTAGTAGTAGATGATCCTTTGTACATGCAACAAATCAGTGATTATTTAAAGCTAGAACCTACGCACTTAAAGTTTGTTTACAAAATAGATGAACTAGCAATCGATGCCTACTTAGCTGCAAACAAAAAAACGGATATACATTTAATTGAAGCTCTACAAACCGCATTCTTAAAGATAAAGAAAAATAAAGGGCTACCATACGACAAATAAACTTATACCAATCTGCTTATGTATGGGGTCTATTTAACGTTAAGAAAATTACGCTAGAACTAGGCAAAAATTTTTGTATCTAATTGTTCTAAATAAAAAATTTTTAACGACGCTATAGTGCAATTTAATTCGTTAAATTGATCAAAGATTTATGCAGTTTGGTATTATACCTATTTTATTAAAAAACATGCTCATTCTATCGCATTAAACAACTCACTAACTGCGTTAAAAATTATTTATAGTCGACTGCATGAATGCAGATCAATGCAGGGAGCAATTGGTATAATCAGAGTTAAGGTGTTTATCGCTATAAAATCATCTTTGAGTTTTTCATACTCTAGACTAAACCGTTTCATGGTATGTTTTAGCACTGATTTATAAGGATAAAATAAGGAAGGATTTGATAATGACAATACCACTTAATTAATTTACATTAATAATAGGTATTACTTGGTTTTACTCAAATTTCAGGCACAAAAAAAGCGCCTT
Organism: Pseudoalteromonas sp. SG45-5; assembly: GCF_014164085.1. Lineage (NCBI taxonomy): Bacteria > Pseudomonadati > Pseudomonadota > Gammaproteobacteria > Alteromonadales > Pseudoalteromonadaceae > Pseudoalteromonas > Pseudoalteromonas sp. SG45-5. The sequence goes on from NZ_JACJEM010000025.1 coordinate 16,093, forward strand.
AAGCGCTTTTTTTCATTTTACTTAAAAAGTAAAATTATACAGCTGTGATGTTATCAGCTTGAGGACCTTTTTGACCTTGTGAAAGAGTAAACTCTACACGTTGGCCTTCAGCAAGAGTTTTAAAACCTTCGCTTTTGATTGCTGAGAAATGTGCGAAAACGTCTGGGCCATTTTCTTGCTCGATAAAACCAAAACCTTTAGACTCGTTAAACCACTTAACTGTACCTGATACGATGTTAGACATTGTAATATCCTGATATAAAATAAAAAATATGCTCATATGAGCGGGTGTAGCAAAAAATGAGATGGTACTTTAAAAACTTCAGGACGGTACTACAAGTATTACTTATACAACATCGAAATGGAGATTTATAGCTTACATGCTTTCTTTCTAGCTGCAGCCCACTATATAGATTTCGAAAAATATGTCAAGCACTTATCCACTACTGAATAATAAACATTTATTACTTTTTTATTCTTAAAATTCAAACTCTAGCGCGAGCCTAAAGCTATGGTTCTTTTCTGATTGGCTTATTTCAGAAATAAAACCGGCTTCCCATTTTAATTGTTTTTGGCCTGCAAACCTATGCAACCCTATAAACCCTGGGCCAATGCCAACAAAATCTTCCCCCACATATAGTTCAAGCGCGGGCTGAAAGGCAGAGCGATAACGATAACGATACTGCGCTCTAAACTCCGTTTCCCATTCATTTTTTATATCTTGCCCCCACTCATAGACCAAAAAGGCATTCATGGTAACACTCGTTTTACCAAATTCTTTTTCGATTACAAAACCCGATGTGGCTTCGTATATATCTTCGTTGTGCTTTTTCTCAAGTTCAAATAGCGCGCCCCAATCGGCCCATAGCCTACCTTGTTCAATTAATTGCCAGCGTAGTTCAAGCTCGTAGGCCTCAAGACCAAAGTCACCATTATCATCTCGTTCACCAACTAAATATCCCTCAAGCGCCATTGTATCGTTAATAGCCCGCCCCATACCTACGCGTTGCGCTAACATGTTGCCACTATCTGTTTGATGCGACACTAATCGCCACTCAAACTCACGCTCAAAAGGTAACACATACGGGTGGTATACCTTATCAACAACAATACCATCTGCATTTGCTTTATATGGCAATAACAACAAACAAAAAGCAGTAAAAATAAGTGCTAAATATAGGTTGATTGCTTTCATACACGTTCCTTAGTTATTGATGCCGGAATAAAGTAACAAAGTGATAAAAATAATGCGCTGCTCATACTATAAATAAGTACGCTTATAAAATCAGGCGTTGCCTCGTAACCCACAAGAGCACGCAGAACACGGCCCAGTTCTGAGTTTTCGCTTAATATGTCACGTAAATCCCACACTGTTGCAGTGTTTGTTATTAAATCTATTTGGCTTGCTAAATCCAACGCTACTAATAACTTAGCGGCACTATTTAAAGCAAGTAACACTAACAGCGGGTAAATACCAAATCGCTGCTTAATTGCATTCATAAAAAAATACAGTAAAACGCTAAAGCTCAAACAAATTCCAACGCCTAATAAAGTGCCAATAAACAAGCTTTGGCCCACATCGCTGTTTTGCCAAAAACTGGTGAGATAAATAATATAATGGCTTAGATATAATGTTGTTGTACTTATCACTGCGACATAAAATGCGGCTGTTTTTTGCTTTATAGCAAATACGAGTGCAGCAACAAATGCACTAACACAAAGCCCTATTTGTGAATATTCTAAGCCTTGATGTTCAAACCACTGACTCACCCACGACGCACTTTGCATATACAAAAATGACATTACTGCAGCAATTACTAAAGCAAACCACACCTGCGCCCTACTTTGTTTTGCTACTACTTGGAGTAATACTAATAAAATAGCCACAGGTAGTAATTGATTGAGGCTCATTACTAAACTAGTTATCAGCATGCTGCGTCTCCTCATCGCTAACGATAACAACGCCTCTTGCTGTATTTGGCGAAAACTCACCAAAAAATTCGTAATGTCCTTTACTCAACGGCCCTATATAAATCACGCTTTTACGGTTTGGATAGAGTACTTTTTCTCTATTTAGATCAAAACTATCAAACTCTTCTGGCGTACTATCTTGATTTTCTATTAATAATTTTACTTTTTTATTCACCGGAATAATAATTTGCGAGGGATAAAACAAGTGATCTTTTAAAACAATAAGATACTCTTTACTTTTAGCATTAAGCGACAACAACAATAAAAGGAACATGCATTGATTAAGTAAGCGTTTAGTCACATTGAGCCCCTGTAAAAGTAACGTTCACTCTCAATCCACCCAGAGGGCTATCTTTTAATTTTATTTTTGCATCATAAATAGCAATGATGTGCTGCACGATTGCCATGCCTAAACCTGCACCTTGCTCGCCTGAGGGGTGCTGATCGCCACCCACTCGGTAAAAACGATTGAATACTCGCTCTTTTTGCTCCTCAGTCATGCCTGATCCCGAATCATCTATTTGCCAACTAAAGCCTGTGCTACTTGATGCTAATTTAATAATAATTTGACCATTATCAGGCGTGTACTTTATAGCATTGCTGAGTAAATTAGAGATAAGCGTAGTGAGAGTAAATTCATCACCATTAATTATAAAGTCCTCACCTTCGAGACTAATAGTTTGATTTTTAGCATCTATTTTGTCGTATTGCTCCGACACAGCCTGTTGTGTAATCGCTAGTAAGGATTGCTCACTGAACTGTTTTTGCCACTGCTCTGGTTGAGTACGTCCTAAAATCAGCATTTGCTCTACAATATTACTCAAGCGATTAATACCTTGCGACATCGCTTGTAGCTCTTCATTACTTTGCAGCATGTTTTGTTTGTTTGCCAAATTATGCACATTTATTTTTAAGCTACTAAGCGGTGTGCGCAATTCGTGCGCTGCATCTGAGGCAAAAAAACGCTCTCTTAAATAGGCGGTTTCTACCCGTTTAAATAAGTCATTTAAGCGATTGATAACGGGCTTAATTTCTTCATCAGTCACTTGCCAGTTAATTGGCGTAAAATCATTCGCTTGACGAAGGGCCAATTGCTTCGAGAGTCGAGTAAGTGGTGCAAGGGCATATTTAACAAAAAAGCTGATAAAAATAGCAAGTAAAGGGACTGCCAACAACATAGGTAACATTGCCGATAAAATAACTGCTTCAGCAAGCTCAAATCGTTTTGCCATTGGCTCGGCCACAATCACTTTACGTGCATGTTTATTTAATACAAATACCCTCATGCGTTGCCCTGCTATGTTGGCAGTTTGAAAACCTTCGTTAAAACTGGTTTGGTTATTCGTTAAACTCATCGAGCCGCTAAGCAATGTCGTACCTTGCCAAATTTGATACAACAATTGAGCGCTGTTATTACTTACTTGCACTGCACTTGTGGTTATTGCTAATGGCTGTTCAATTAAAACCCCTGCAACTATTTTAAGCTCATCATCAAGCAAGTTTTCACCATGATGCATACTTTTTTGATAGCCTTTTACTAATGCTAAAAAACACGTAAGCACCATCATAGACAGTAAAATTAAGGTCAGACGTTTACGAATAGACATTTTCAACCTCGAAAGATAAACACGCTCTAACGCTTGCCAACCACGTAGCCAATGCCACGTAAGGTTTTAATAAAGTCGCTAGGGAATTTTTTTCTAAGGTGGTGAATGTGTACTTCTATCGCGTTAGAGCCGACTTCTTCACCCCATTGGTAAAGTTTGTTTTCGAGTTGTTGTTTTGACTGCACACGACCTTGGTTTTCCATTAACGCTTTTAAAAGCATGTATTCTTTACGCGGTAATGTCAGTGACTCTCCATTGACTGTCACCGTATGAGCAGAGCTGTCTATGACCACCTCCCCGCATTGCAGTAAACTCGATTGAGTTTGATTAACACGTCGACTTGCCACACGTAGTCGCGCAAATAACTCTGCGGGGTCGAACGGCTTTGCAAGGTAATCATCAGCGCCCATATCAAGACCTTGCACTTTGTCGTCTATACTGCCGCGAGCGGTTAAAATGACCACAGGAATTACTTTTTTTTGTGCTTTAATATGCTTTAAAACCAGTGAACCGTCACCATCTGGCAACCCTAAATCGAGAATAACGAGTTCAATTTCACCACTAGAAAGGCATTCTAGGGCGTGTTTTACTGTGCCACTATGCTCTACGCTATAGCCCTCTTGGCGCAAAGAGCGAATAAGCCCTTGCGCCACTAAATGATCGTCTTCAACGAGTAATAAATGCATTGTGTCGTTTATCTTTTAAGTTTTTTGTTTACTTTTGCCAATAGCTGGCTTATTGCTTGTTGGCGGTACTCATCTGCTTTTGCACGAGTATCACGGATACCCGCAGCTTGTGCTACCAGCAAACGCGCTTTCGCTTCTTTGTAATCGCCTTCATCATACAAGTATTCACCATATAAGTAATTAGTATCAATGCCTTCGAGATTAAAAGCGAGTGCTTGTTTAAATAATTTTTCAGCTTTGTCATCATCACCAAAACCAATTGGCCAGCTAGGTACTTTGCTATAAAGCGTTGCAAGGCTTGCGTAAGCTGAGCCACCGAGTGCAGTGCCATCAATCGAGAGTGCATTTTCAAGTGACGTTTTTGCCTCTTTTGCTAAACCAAGTGCTCCCAACCCGCCTTTTGCACCAGCAAAACTAGCTAACACAATACCATTCCAAATATGCGTTTGTGCCAAATTTGGGTAGTTTTTAACAAATAACGCGCTTTGCTCACTTAATTTCGTGAACGCATCTATTTGCGCGTCATCTTTAAGTTCATAATTAGCAATTGCCCACTTTTGTTGAATAGCGACTAAATCTTGCGATTCATCAGCATAGGCCGATACAGTAAATACACTCGTGAATACTAAATATAATGCTAAGGTCATTTTATACATAATTTTATCCTCGTTGTTCATCTATTTTTAACTTAAAAAACGTTTTATTTTAGGTAGTTGTTTTGCAATGGCGTTATCTACAATACGTGGAAAAGCACCATTAATGCGTACAAATAATTTTTCAGGAAAGCCGATAAAACGCCGTGTCTGATTAGAATCAAGAAGCGCAAGTAACTCTCTGGCAACTAATTCTGGCGAGTCCATTTTATTACCGAGCTCTTTATTCAACGCACGGGTTTTGCTGTTATTAATGGTGGTGTCAGTGGCTCTTGGTGCTAGGTAAGCGACTTTAACACCCGAACCGTATAGTTCGCGCGAAAGCGCCTCTGTAAAACCACGCAAACCAAATTTACTCGCGCAATAAAGTGTTTGAAACGGGTAGCCAATACTGCCAAACGATGATCCCACGTTAACAATGGTGCCTTTGGTATACTCTAACTGCCCTAAAAATAGCTGACATAATTTAATAGGCACCGACAAATTGGTACTTAGCATATTGTCTATTTGCTCAGAGCTTGTGTGCTCAAGACTTTGCATTGCATTAACACCGGCATTGTTAATTAGCAATTTAACGCCGCCGAGTTGCTTTGCTTTTACAGCTAAATTAATGCGTGTTGTATCGTCGGTTAAATCGCCAATAAATATTTCACTGTCTGAGCATGCAGCACTGAGTTTTTCAAGAGCTTGAGCATTTCGCCCAACAAGGAGTAATTTCCACCCTTTAGCGTATAGGGCTTTAGCAATCGCTTGCCCTATTCCGCCGGTGGCGCCAGTTAATACACATAAAGAGCTGCTCATGCCCATTTGCCTTGTATATTGGCTTTAAAAAAAGGCTCATCATCCAAACCACGAAATATATCACCATATAAACGATAAAAGCGCTTTGCCCCATGGAGTATGGCTTGTTGATCTGCCTCGTCTGTTATTTGATTCATTAGGTTTTCAAAAAACTTTACGTGCTCTATATCAAGCGCACCATGGGACGTTAAATAACTAAATGCTTTTTGAGGTAAGCCCACAGCGTTTGCAATATTTGAAGCGGCACCATCTGCAAGTGCAATGGACGTCCCTTCAAGCACATGTACCATACCAAAAAAGCTCAATGGGTTTTTACGAGCAATAGAGTCGTACGCATAAGACACCATCATTTCAGTGGCAAATTGTGGCTGACTACACCGTACGGTTTCTTTATCAAAACCGCAGGCTGCAATATCGTTAAGTACCCACTCTTGATGACCTATCTCTTCTTCAATGTATTCTGCAACTGCTTCGCGCAGCCATTCTTTATCGTCGGTTAATCGTGCTCCTAAAGACATCATTAACGGCACGGTGTGTTTAACGTGGTGATACGCTTGTGCTAAAAACGAGGCATACTCTTCCAGTGATGCTTCACCTTTAAAAACTCGCTGAATAATAGGCGCTGCGAGTAAGTAATCTTGATCTTGCTTCGTTTGCTCTTTAAGGATGTTAAAAAAATCACTCATTAATTACTTCTCCAAATTGATAAAATTGCTTAAAAACGTCATGATAATGCAGACTAATTGCCATTCGTTTTGGGCGATTATTTGTAGTTAATAACCCTTGTTGCACACTCAACGGAACCGCTAAACGATGCCATTTTTGAATGCGTGCATAATCGGGTAGTTGTTGGTTCACAGCGTTAATATATTGAGTTAGTTGTTTATTACTCACCTTATCTAATACATACATAATGGCGGTTAAAAAAGGCCTCCCTTCACCAAACACAACGGCTTGTAATATGCCACTTTGGCTTAGTAATAGTGACTCAGGCCATTCGGCACTGATATTACGCCCCATGCTAGTAATAATTAGGTTTTTTAGGCGGCCTTTAATAAATAAAGTATTGTCACGTTGTTCGACTAGATCACCGGTGGCATACCAGTGGTTTTTATCATGCGGTGGGTGATTCAAATAACCTAAAAATATCTCACCTTTTATGAACAGCTGGCCGTCTTCAATTTTGGTTTGAAGGTGTGGAAGCACTGTTCCTGCACTGTGAAGATTATCGTTTGTTGGCGTGTTTAAGCTGACAACCGATGCGGCTTCAGATAGACCATACCCTTGGTATACCGGTAAATTTAAACGACGCGCTTTTTCGATTAACATTTCACTAACAAGCGCACCACCAACGGCTATAAATTGTAATGAACTTGGTGGCTGCCAACCTTGCTCAGCAAAAGCAACCAAACATGTTAATAGCTCAGGCACTAAGATCAGCGTACTTGGCTGAACGTTATCAATAGCTGCAATAAGCTGGGCTGGTTTTTTTAATGCCGACCCAACAAAGCCAAGCTTATTAAGTGGCATTACGTGAACAGTGCCACCACTTTTTAAAGGGGCATACACACCCGCTATATTTTCAAGTAATACAGCAAGCGGTAATAGGCATAAATGAACAGGGTTTTTAAGATTAATCTTATCGCAAAGCGATTGAGCTACCTGAATTTGACTATTTGCCGATAAACAGACTCCCTTAGGCTGCCCAGTAGAACCTGATGTAAAGGTTACTTTTTGTGTTCCGGCAAAGTAACTGACTGGTTTTACAGCAGCTATTTCATAAATATATAACGTATAAAATTCAAATACAGTAATAGATGTGGTGGGCTCACCCAAAGAGAGGTTTGCAGTGTCACTAATAAATAAATTAGCACCGCATTGCGACAATACATAATGCGTTTGTTGCTCGCTAAAAAAGTGAGCAATAGGCACGGCCATTTTGTTAGCAAATGTTGTCGCAGCATCTAAAGCTAACCAGGCTGGTGTGTTATCTAATTTATATGCAACAACCTTACCGCTAAAATCATGTAACGAATTCGCTAACTCTTTTACTTGTTGGTCAAACTCAACGCCGCTAATACTTTGTGTTTTATTACTACGATGAGCAACAATAATAGGCGTGTTTGTTTGCGTATTGTAAATGCTCATACATTCACCAATGCATTCACAAGCGAGTTAATTTCAGTGTGATTTTGCTGCATTAAACTATAAAGCATAGGTGTATTTAGTACTTGCTGATGCGCTTGCTCTAAACTCACAACACATACTGTTGGTTGGTTAGCGTAATAACTTCCCCAATTTAATGGATGCTCAACAACAAAACTATTCGCGACTGCAATTTCAGTGCAATTAACACCGAGCAAACGCAGTAATGCGCGCACTTTTTTAGTAGCACAAAATACTAAATACTTGGCCCCCACACTTTGCAGCGCTTCATTAACAACAATAAAATGCCCAAGAGTGGCTTTTCGGTGTGTTGAGCACAAGTTGCCAAGCTCAAATACCTTATCGCGCAGTGTATGCTCTGGTAAAAAGTGTTCAATAGGCTCAGCTAAATACTGCTCTATAAATAAAGGTTCCATGGCTTGTCTTAATCCTAAAGTGCATTTCCCTTCGCATGTAGTGTACTGGCTAAGTAGTGGCATAAAAGATGTGAGCGTTGCGTTATAAGCAACTAAAAAACCTTCTTTAACGGTATCTTCTAGCGCTTTACGGTGCTCATCGTTGAGCCCTGCACTAACAACGCGTGAATTATTTTCTATGAAATCGGGTAATGAAGGTAATTGTGCTAATTGCATAAACATCGCTCATATAAAGTGTATGTTTAGAATTTAGCGAGCGAAACTTAAAGAAAACTTAAGAAAGGTAATTTTAATAAAAATAAAAAGCCTCTGTATTAATTCAGAGGCTTTGTGATCAGGTAGCTCAACTTATTTGTGCAACAACGCACTGGTTTCGACCATGTTCTTTTGCATGGTATAGCGCTTTGTCGGCACATTTATACACTTGATCTATGTCGTTGCTATGCTCAGGCCAAGTTGCAATACCTATAGATATAGTTATAAATCCAATGGTTTCCATACTTGTGGATTCAACTGTAGTTCGTAATCGCTCTGCTATATTAAGCGCGCTTTCACTATTTTCATTCGGTAATACGAGCACAAACTCTTCACCACCAATACGCGCTACAATATCGTCTTTTCGAGATAACTTTTTTATGATGTTAGTAAGTGCTTTAAGCGCTTCGTCACCTTTATCATGCCCAAAGGTGTCATTTACACGTTTAAAAAAATCGATGTCTATTTCTAATATTGCAAAGGGTGTTTGTTTAAGCATAAGCTGGTTGAGCAAACCATTTAAACTTCTACGATTATGAGTTTCGGTTAAGGGATCTGTTTGCGCATCGTGACGAAGCTGCCCTATTTGCATTTGCAAAATATTCACTCCTTTGAGCATGGCAAGTTTTAACCTTTGGCTTTCAAAATACCATGATTTAATACTTTTCAACTTTGCAAGACTATCTGGATCATCCAGTGTAGTGGCGCCTTCAGCAAGTTGTTTTAAAGGCCTTGAAATAAAGTGAGCAAATAATCCAATTAAAATAAACGTAATAATAGCCATAGGTAACGTACGTTTTATAACCTCAACTATTAATAAATCAAGCGATGCAAGTGTGGCCTTAACTGGTCGCTGAGCAACAATTCCCCACTGCGTTTGTGCAACAGGCGCGAAACCAGCAAGCATTTCATTACCCTGACTATTTAAAGCCATAGCAGTGCCCCTTTCTCCTGCAACTACCTTATCTATAATGGCATTATTGGCAATATAAGTACCAATACGATCGTGATCTGGGTGATAAAGTAAGCGTTTATTTACATCAACCACATAAATATAGGTGCCTCCTTTATAATAGTGCTGCTCAAGTAGGCTATTTAAGATGTTGCGCTCTTTTAAATAAAGAGTTCCGCCTACATAACCCAAATAATCGCCTTGTAAATTAAATAGCGGGTATGAAATAGAAATAATCAAATTTCCCGCAGCCGACATATAGGGCTCACTAATTAATGGTTTTTTTTGCTCCAAGGCCTGTAAGGCCCCTGTTGAATAAATTGGCTTATCGATAATTTGAGGTAAATCAGGTGAGGTGGCAGCAATAATACCGCGCTTATTAATAACCACAGAGTTAAAGCTATTTGTTTGTAAATTTAATCTTGTTACTTCTTCTTGCAAAAGCGCATCATTATTTATACCCAGCTCTATTTTTTTAGCTGAATAAGCTAATTGCTGCATTGCCGCCTCTAAAAAGTTATCGGTTGCAGATGCTAGCTTGTTAGCATAAGCGTAGTTACTTTTTAATGTGTAGCTCATTAGCTGCTCTTTTTGCACCTGATAGGTAGAATAAAAACTACTTACAAGTGTGCTTACAGAAGCAGTAAGTGCTAACAATAAAATAAGAAACCTAAGGTTTAAAGCAGGTAGTAATTTGTATAACAAATGCGTATCGCCCACAGTACAAACAATTATGCGTGTACCTTTTTGTATATTATACCAACAATTATAACTGCTTAATGCCCTATAATCTAATTACTAAACTCAAAAAACCTCTAGAACGAACTCAAAGTTTAACTTTTATGCACTGTTGGTCGTCTATTTATAGAAAGTAGCCACACGATATAAGCGTGGCCTTGCTCAGCAACTAAGTACACTGCTATTAATTGAACCTTAATATGAACAGCCCTAGATTTATTGTTTAACTTTGTCTAGTTCAGGCGACTAAGCGCTGTTGCCAAAGCTGCTCACACAAATTAACCCATTTATTTGATTGCTTGTTACCTTCGGTTCTGCGGCCAAACAATGTCAGTACTGTGTTACCTAAGCTGTCAAAAAACTCGATAGAATGAACAACAACGTCACCATTATCGGTTGGTTTTTTTACAACAAATGCACGAGCAAAATCATCACTCCTCACATGTAAATTAAAGCCCTCATCAAGCACGTTATACCATGGGCCAACTTGCTTTAAATTATTTAGTGTGCCTGAATATATTTGCACTGCGGCATCATTATTAACAAAAATCATTACCTCATTTTGCTGTTTTTTTAACGTTTCAAATATATAAGGCAGGCTTATTGGGAGTATTTCTTGTGCCCAATGAGGTTGAGCTATTTCAAGGGCCTGTGTTCTACATACATCAAATTTAGTTAATAATGCGGGGAAATGATGTACATCTTGCAGGTTTTCCCATGCGTCTAAAAATCCTGCCGCATCAATATTTTCTTGAGACTTAAATGTTAAAGCCTGTACAATTTTAGGCTCTATTGCTAACACATTACTTTGTTCGCAATCACTGTATTTATTAATTAATGCTTCGTATGCTGCTAGGTTTGTTTGCTCAGTGCTAAAAACCTTATGAACGGCTTGCCCATATTTATCAAAGCATTGAATACTCACCATATTACTTAGCTTAACGGCGAATACACTCGCCCATTTATACAAAAATAATCTTAAGTCAATTCCGCCAGGGTTTATGGCTATTGCCATTTTTTGCTCATTACGTTCTGATGTATATAATTTCTCGTAACACCCTTTAATTTCATTAATCACCAGTTCGTTTCGGGTCATTGCCATAACATGCTCAAGCTTTTTTAAGCCTTTGAGAATGCTTTCAATATGATTTATGTCGAGTTTAATTGCATTAGTACCAACTTGAGCTGCAACTAATTGTGCTTCGGTGGTATTTAGCTTTAAAGCAGCGTCAACAGCTCTAATAGTAGGCTGCTCTGCTTTTAAAGCTTGGTATTGATTAAATAATGTGTTCATTATGTGCTCCTAAAAATGCAGCAACATTTACATGCTGCTGCAGCAGCTTAAAATTTAAAGCTAATTTGTGTTTTAATGTTACGACCAATACCGTACTCACCAATTCCACCACCTGTACCTGCAATTACCTGATATTCTTTATCGAATAAATTATCAATTGCAACTCGTGCGCTCCAGCTTTTGTTTATATCCCAACTCGCGTTCATACCTATTAGCGTATAGTCTTTGTGTTGCTGCTCTACGCCATTAATGAGCACTGTTCGTTTGTCTACATTTTGAATTCTCAAACCGGTTTTAATGGTATCGTCAAAAAAGTGTAAACCAACACTTAGTGCAAGCTTGTCGGCAGGTAAATACCATAAAGGTTCATTGTTTTCGTTTTCACCAGAAATACGGCTATAAGAAAAGTTGGCATAACCAAGGGTATGCGCATAATTAACCTCAAACTCAATGCCATCACGTTGATTGTCGCCAATATTGCTATAGCGTGGCGCTGGTGCAGGGTTTGTAGCGCTATTCGTGTTTGATTGAATTTCATCATTTACATCTATATCAAAATAAATGAAGCGAGCAGTTAGTGCGTCTCTACTAGTCAATACATTCGTTGTTTGGTAGCTCATGCCAACTTCTTTATTCGTGCTATTTTCTATTTCTAAACCTAAAGCAGGATTACGACCGCTGTATTGGTCGTATAGCTCGTCAATTAGCGGCGCTCTAAAGCCTTCTTGGTAACTTGCAAAAATAGCGAACATTTTGTTTATTTGATAGTTAGCCGTAACAGCGGGGACAACTTGAGAGTGTTCGGCTTGAGTATCTAGATTATTAAATATTTGGTTAAAACCGCTGGTTGCTGTTGTCTTATATTTCTCAAAACGAAGACCCCCAGTAAGCGTCAGATCTTGCCACGTAAATTCATCTTGAATATACACACCTAAGCGTTTTTGAGTGCCTCCTGGCTGAGAAGTAATTTCAGCTTGTACCGCGTTATTCGCGTATTCAACACACTGATACGTTTGCCTATTTAGATTAAGGCAAGGATAACTGAGCTTTGTACCAATTCGCTCTTTATCTGAATACTGAATCCCATACGTTAATGCATGCTTATTAAAAACAGAGGTATTTGCAATATCTAATGTTGCTATGTTGTATTCATAATTAGAGGCAATGCCAATAAAATCTTTTAACGTACCCAAGCCATCGCTTTCTGTTACTTGACTTTGACTATACCCAAAACGGGCATTTAAATTTACATAAGGATTATGTGCAGGGTTTAGCTCATAACTTAAATTAGTAACTGATTGCTCTATCGTTCTATAAACTGTGCCCCATGCACCAGGATCAGTGGTATTAAATTCAGTCCGTTGGCTGTCTTCACTTTTTGTGTATGAAAGCCCAATTAACGAGTCTTCATTTAAATAGTATTCGCCTTTTAATAGTAGCGATTCAGCTTCAATTGCTGAGTTATCCAATGTTTTCCCGTTAGATAATTCAAAATCATCACTGCTTCGTTTTACATAGGCTGCAACGACATCAAGCGATTCTGTAGGTCTTGCGTAGGCGTATACAGCACCATTCTTTTCGTTATTATTTCCATGGTGGCCAAGCTTAATTTTAGCGCCCGCTTTTTCGTTAGGTGCTAAAAAGTCACTTGCATCTTTAAGCTCCATTTCTACTACACCACCTAAAGCGCCACCACCATGTAGCACTGTGCTTGGTCCGCGCTTTATGCTTACTGAGCGGTAAAGTTCGGGATCAGAAAAAAAGCTCCCCATTCGATATTTTTCAAATGTTTGAATTGCACCATCAACACTTATTAATACATCTTCTGCATCACTAAAACCGCGCACACTAAACTTTTGGCCTCCGCTTCTTGGGCCACCCGTTGACGTAACATTTGGCACATTAATAAGGCTATCAAACACAGTACTTGCAAGTACCCGCGCTATTTGCTGCTGTGTAATTACGTTAACGGCTTGAGCTGAGTTTAAGGCTGATTTGGCGGTACGCGTTGCCGTAACGGTTACTGCATCAAGAGTGGTGATTGGGATTTGATTGTCTGAGCTGTCTATTACTTTTATCTCAGCAGCCATAAGAGGCATTGAAACGCTGGCAATACATAAAGCCAGTTTTGAAAGGCGCATAATTTACTCCGTATAATAGTTTTATTGTGTTTAAACACGGCTGGTCGGCCATATTTTATTACTTTATGCTTAAGACATAGCCCCTAGGGCCTGTTTATCTTTCGAGGTTAAATTTGCAGCAGTCTGTTTGGTATTTAGGCAAGGCAGAGCCTATGGTGTGTGGTTACTCCCCATAAATAGGCGATAACGCAGCATAAATGCCAAACATGCGCTGCCCTTTGGGTTCTTTCTAGGGGCAATTTACTCTTTGTTGCTCGGTTTTTACTTAGCCCATAGGTTACAAACCTCACGCCGCGATTAAATCGCCCCTAGATTGAACAAATTTTAATCCTGAAAGGTCAACAGGCCCTAGTAGTCTCAAGCCGCTGCACTATAACAAAATAAAACTCAAATGATAATCATTATCAATCGCTTTTAACTAAAATATTTGCAACTTGGTATTTCTCTCTCGATAAAGCGGCTAATAGCACAACAAGATCACCACTTGGTACTTGCTCATCAACGGCTAAATAAAGTGGGGTATCTTGCTTTTCTACTTTTAATGCTGTTATAGCGCTACTTAACGAGTCATAGAGTTGATGGTCAAATCCATATTGTGTTTTTTTATTATGAATACGCACACTCAACACTTGCACATCAGATTGCTGTACCGGCGTACTGGTATTTTTTCCTGTATCAGGGAGTGTTACATCAAGCATATTTAATTTTACTGCTGCGGTGAGTAGCAAAAATACCAACAAAATAAACAGCACATCTAATAAGGCTGTTAAATCAGGTAATAAAGGGGGGGTTAAATTATTTTTGGGCAGCTCAAGCATGCGGGCGTTCATTAAATGTAAAGGTATAATTTAGATGGTTAATAACACGTGTAAATTCATTTTGTAGAGCATCCAACATGCCATTTAATAAGCCACTTGCTAATAAGCATGGAATAGCAATAACTAATCCAGCCATAGTCGAATACATCGCCTCCCATAGTCCATCGGCGAGTAATGCAGGGGTAACAGCTTGATTTGTTTGCGCTATATTTTTAAACATAAGGACTAATCCCCACACAGTTCCTAATAAGCCCATTAATGGGCTTAAAGAAGCAAGTAAACTAAGTATATTTAAACGCTTACGCCAGTTAACTAGACAATCTTGTAAGTACAACTGGCACCACTGCAGACGCTGTTCGCTTGGTTGTTGTTGTTTACTCTTAAGCGCCTTTGCAAATTGACTGTGCCCAGCTTTATGTTGCTGTAACTGCAGCTTAGCAACGAGCATTACGAAACTGCGCTCAAGTACAATAGCCAGTGCAATTATCGATAAACATAATAACGGCCAAGCCATTATGCCAATGGCATTAAATACAAATTTCATACGATCACTCTTAATTATACGTTTAACGAAAATTTAATTGGCACACTAAACAATGCTTTTACTGGATGGCTATTTTTTAATACAGGGTAAAACTGCCATTGCGCCACATTATTAAGTGCAGCCTGATCGAGCTCTACAAAACCACTGCTTTTGATCAGCGTAAGCTTTGCTATTTCTCCATTTTTATTTAGTTCTATTTGCAACATGGCGACACCTTCATAACCTCTTTTCTTTGCACGTAATGGATAAGATAAAGTAGGTTTTGGGGCTTTAAATAAAGGTAGCTTTGCAATGTTCACTAGTTCACTGGTCGCTGAATTTTGTTTACTTAACTCAGCTGCAGAAGCCATCTGTGTCGGCGTTTTTAAAGAGTCAGCCTTAACGCTTGCTGCTGTTTTTGAAGGTTTCCGCTGCACAGGTTTCTTTTTGGCGACTGTTTGCTGATTAACTGTTTTCTTTGGTTGTGGTTTTATTTTACGAGGCGGCTTATTTATAACCGATTTGCTTATAATTTTGCTATCTGGCTTTGTTGTTTTACTAACGTGCCGCCTTTGACCTGAAAACATTGTACTCGCTGTAGGCTCAATTACAGCTTGGGGCTGCTCGCTTGCTTTTACCAAGAGGCTTTTGCTTATCGCGACTTGTGAATTAATCAGATTAATTGAGACTTTATCGGCTCTTTGCCCCTGTAAAAACGTAATCGGGGTGTGCGTCTCGGGTTGAATAAACAAACCAATAAAGTGGAAAAACCCAGATAGAATGATAAAAATAGTAAATCTCATATCTTTTAAATATAAATGATAACTGTTATTATTTGCATTAACCAATGGTATCAATATCGGATTTGTTATGAAACCCCTATTTACATATTTAGTCATCGCTAGCTTTTTAATCACTACGCACATATCTCAAGCATTAGAACCTACCCCGCAAAGAGTCGTAGTATCTGGTGGTTCAATAACCGAAATAATTTATGCACTTGAAGAACAAGATCGCATTGTAGGAGTCGACAGCACTAGCGTGTTTCCTATTGCTGCAACACTAAAACCGCAGATAGGTTACGTACGAAAGATAAGCACTGAAGGCATACTCTCTTTAATGCCCGATCTTGTTTTAGGGGAAGCCGACACTGGGCCAAAAAAAGTCGTCTCGCAACTACAAAGTACGGGCGTAAATATGGTTATTCTCTCAGAGGAAGATAACTTTTTAACCATAGAGAATAAAATTAATCATATTGCAAAATTGCTTAATGTACCTGCTAAAGGCCGCACTTTAGCAAACAGCCTAAAAGCCGATAGAGATGCACTACGCTATGTTTTATCACAATCTGACTATAAACCTCGCGTGCTCTTTGTTTTAAGCGTTCGCAGTGGGCAGCCTATTGTTGCTGGGGCGCATACCTCTGCAAATGAGTTAATTAATGCTGCTGGCGGCATTAATATAGCTGAAAAGCACTTAGATAACTGGAAACCACTTTCTAGCGAAGCTGCATTAGCATTTAACCCCGATGCAATTATAACGATGGGCCGTCATGGTGATGACCCTCTTACCGACATAGCCAAATTAGCTCATTTTAAGTTCTCTAACGCAGCAAAAAATAAACAAGTATATAGTTTTGATGGCAGTTACTTATTGGGTATGGGTCCACGTACTCCACAGGCCGTAGTTGAACTTGCCAGCGTATTACACCCCAGTACTCAACTGCCTACTGGTTATAAGTTTCGCTTTGCTAAAACCTCTCAGACAACAACTGAATTAAGCGAGTAATCAACATGCTTGCATTAGGCAGTACCATGCTCACAGGGCATAAACAGCGCAAAATGGCGATCCCGTGTTTACTCATAGCCTGTGTTTTAATGTTTTTTACGGCGCTTAGTCAAGGTGGGGTTAACTTAAGTTTTAGTGAAATAATCGCCATTATTAACAATCTTGAAAGTGATAGTTTAAAAAATGCAATTATTTGGCAAATTCGTTTACCACGTATTGTATTAGCAATGGTGGTAGGTGCAGGCTTGGCTGCGTGTGGCGCTGCTATGCAAGCTATTTTTAGAAATCCATTAGCCGATCCTGGTTTAATTGGCGTATCCAGTGGTGCTGCACTTGGCGCGGTAGCAACCATAGTATTGGGCACCAGTCTATTTACTAATTTTAGTAACACTTTTGGCGTTTACGCTGTGCCTATAGGCGCTTTTTTAGGCTGTATTGCTGTATGTGCGTTTATTTATAGATTAAGTGCGCACAGTGGCCAGTTTACTATTATTAGCTTATTGCTTGCAGGAATAGCCGTAAATGCAATAGTTGGTTCATTTATTGGCGGGCTCACTTTAATTAGTAACGAGCAGCAACTTCGGGACCTTACGTTTTGGAGTATGGGCTCGCTTGCTGGCAACCATTTTGCAATGATGCTGCCATCCCTTTGTATTATTGTCATTAGTATTTCGCTGTTAATGCGCTTAGCTAAACCACTCAACTTATATTTACTTGGCGAAGCACAAGCTAAACATTTAGGCATAAATGTTACACGTCTCAAAAAACAGGTCTTTATTTGCACTGCCCTTTGCACAGGTGCTGCGGTATCAATTACTGGCATAATTGGCTTTGTAGGCTTTATAGTGCCTCATATTGTGAGATTAATATTAGGACCCGATCACCGTTACTTAATGCCCGCAAGTATATTAGGTGGGGCATTATTACTAAGCTTTGCCGATTTATTTGCACGTACTGTGATGCTACCCGCTGAGCTTCCAATTGGTTTAATAACTAGCGCAATCGGTGGTCCATTCTTTTTACTAATGCTATTAAAAACATACAAAAAACGGAGTCACTAATGCTGTGTGCTAACAATATTTCTGCACAAATCGGCTCAAAATGCTTACTGAATAATGTTGATTTTTACGTAAAACCAAAAGAAGTCATCGTCATTATTGGTCCTAATGGCGCTGGTAAATCGTCGTTATTAAAAGCGCTTTGTGGCGACATTAAACTGACACAAGGCAGTATTTTGCTTAACGAGCAACCATTGCATACATACACAGTTGAAGATTTAGCTACGCGCCGCGCCGTATTAACTCAAAATTATGAACTCGATTTTCCATTCACCGTAAGTGAAGTTGTTGATATGTCTCACTTTGCTCATCAAATGCAATATAGCCGACAAACTTTGAAGGAATTTTCAAACCAAGCCACAGAGGCGCTTGGCATTACGCATTTAAAAGATCATACTTTTACGCAACTCTCAGGCGGAGAAAAGCAACGAGTTCAGCTAGCCCGCGTGCTGTGCCAAATTCAACCTACTTTAAAAACAAATAAACCGGCCTACTTACTCATCGACGAGCCAACATCAAGCTTAGATATTTTTCATCAGTACGATGTAATGGCTCAAGCCAAAAATATTGCACAACAAGGTGCCGGTGTTGTGGCAGTGATCCATGACCTATCATTAGCGGCAAGTTTTGCCGATAGAATTTACATGATTAATAACGGTGTAATTGAAGCAACGGGCCCTCCTGAGGAAGTGTTAACCGCAGAGCGACTGAAGCACGTTTATAATATTAACGCTCAGCTCAATAACAGCGTGCCAAATATGCTTCCACATATACAAATTAGTTGTTAAAAACAAGGTTTATAAAAACGCCTTCTGTATGGCTTTGCAGTTGCATCAAAAAGTAGATAAGCTGCATATACTTATCTATTTTATTTAGCCTTGGAGTAAGTTTTGCTAAATAAGTATGTTGTATCGTCTATCGTTTTTTTATCTGGGTGCTTAATGCCATTACAATCTTCGTTTGCTAAACCTGTACTTTCTCTTGAGCAACAACTTGGCCAAAAACTTATGGTTGATCTTCGCTATTTTTGTGAGCAAGGCAGCAGTAAACAATGCAGAACACCTTTAACTCAATTACCAAACGAGCTTGCACAGGCAATTACAAAGCATAATATTGGTGGTGTTATTTTATTTTCTGAAAATGCCCAATCAGTTGAACAAATAATTACCCTTAATAACCAATTGCAAGCTGCAGCAAGCCAATCCAGTAGTAAACTGCCGTTATTCATATCAATAGATCAAGAAGGCGGACGTGTCGCTAGACTACCACGTGATGTCGCCACCTCATTTACAGGTAATATGTCGATTGGTGCTACATATAAAAAACACGGAGTAAGCTTTGCGACTAAAACAGCCACTGTCATTGCTAAAGAGCTGAGTACTTTAGGTATAAACGTAAATTACGCCCCGACTGTTGATGTAAACATGAACCCTGACAACCCCGTTATAAACGTACGTTCATTCGGAGGGAACCCTGCAATAGTAGCTGAACTTGGCGCTGCGCAGGTTGCAGGCTTTGAAAACAACGGTGTTATCACCTCGTTAAAACACTTCCCTGGGCACGGCGATACAAACGTAGATAGCCATACAGGTTTACCCAAAGTAAACCATTCTAAAGAGATTATTTATGAGCAAGATTTAGCACCGTTTAAACACATTATCGCCAAACAAAACCCAGGTATGATAATGACGGCGCATATTCAATACCCAGCCCTTGATAGCACCACGTTTGTAAGTGTTGATGGTAAAACGATGATAAAGCCCGCGACTATGTCACGTAAAATCATTACTGATATTTTACGAGGCGAGCTTAATTATCAAGGTGTTGTAGTAACGGATGCACTTGATATGGCAGGTATTAGCCACTTTTTCACACCCACTCAAGCGGTGATCAATACATTTTTAGCAGGTGTTGATATAGCTCTGATGCCTATTGAAATTAGAACACCAGACGATTTTATAAAATTAGATGAATTGATTAAAAGGCTTGTTGACGCAGTCAAAGCAAAACAACTAAATGAGCAGGAAATATCACAATCGGCTCAGCGTATCGTTTCACTTAAAAACAAATTTGAGTTAAGTACTCATTTTGACCCTATCAACGCACTCATAAATGCAAAGCAAACAATTGGCAGTGCAGCACATCGTGACATAGAAGCGCAGCTTGCTGTAGAGGCAATAACGCAAGTTAAAAATAAACAAAACACATTACCGCTTAATCTTAAATCGGGTCAGCATGTGCATATTATTATGCCTGACACACGTAAATGCATGGCAATGCAGCAAGCGATTGAAGCTATAAGTGATAAAAAGCTCAACTATACCTGTAGTAGTCTCCAAGGATTTAATCCACAACAAGCACATGCAGATATTACTACTGCCGACGTGATCATTGCTGGTAATGCCACGCCCAATCAAAGTGCGGTAGAAATTGGCGGTATGGACGATTTAAAAGACGATCCTAATTTTGCACTTAATAATGCAGAGCAACCAAAAGCCCTTAAATCATTACTCAACTTTGCTAAAACTAAACATAAAAACACTGTATTTATAAGCCTCAGAGCGCCTTACGATATTGCCGAATTTGGCGATTATGCCAATGCTGTGCTCGTATCATATGCATACAATATTGATGTAGATAAAGACGATATGGTAGCGGGCCCTGCTTTTACAGCGCTTGCGAAAGTACTATTAGGGAAATCGCCTGCTAACGGCTTATTACCTGTCACGATAAAACCGCAAGAAGCGCACTAATATGAAACTTAACTGTGATTTAGGAGAAAGTTTTGGTGCATGGAAAATGGGCCTTGATGATGACGTAATGCCACATATTGATATGGCTAACATTGCCTGTGGTTTTCATGCCGGCGATGCCGATGTAATGGCAAATACGTTGGCGCTTTCCAAACAGCATAATGTACAAATTGGCGCTCACCCAAGCTACCCAGATTTGCAGGGCTTTGGTAGACGTTCAATGGTGCTTAGCGAAAAAGAGCTTACAAATTGCCTACACTACCAAATTGCTGCCCTTGAAGGCATGGCAAAAATACAAGGTTTAACTCTTAGCTACGTAAAACCACATGGCGCGCTTTATAACGATATGATGAATAACGAGGAAATATTACAAACCGTTATAAGTGCTATTGCTAATTACCCTAGCAATTTAAAATTAATGATTTTAGCCACTGAAAATGCCAATAAGCATACTCAAATAGCTAAAGACGTAGACGTTGAGCTAATACTCGAAGCATTTGCCGACAGGCAATATAACGATGACGGGCAGCTAGTTTCACGAAAGCTTGAGGGCAGCGTTCACAACAAAGCTGCATTACTAAAACAAGTTACTCAACTTTTATCCGATGGTAGCGTGACAACACGAACAGGAAAAAAATTAATGCTTAATGCACATAGCTTATGTGTGCATGGCGATAATGCCGATGGCATCGCACTTATAAAAGAGATTAAAGCGCTTTGTAACTCAGCCAATTAGGCTTTTCACACAACCTTAAATTATAAGCTGTAAACCCCCTTTACAGCTTTAACTCACAGATAAAATTTAGAGTTTCATCGCATCCTTCTATTAATCCTTGTTTACCTAACATATAACTGTATTAACAAAAGTAAAATCACAACAGGGATAAAAATGAAAAAACTTTTAACACTTAGCCTCGTTTTAGGCTGTAGCAACTTAGCCTACGCTGAAACAAACACACTACAATTACAAGATGTATTCAATTTAGAGTACGCCAATCAAATAGACATAACCGAAGATGGTAAAACTGTTTACTTTGTACGTAATCGCATGGACATAAAAACAGATCGTAAAGTAGGTAATATTTGGTCCGTTGATTATAAAACAAAACAAATGCAGCCATTAACTTCTGGCATTCATATGGATTATTCGCCAGTACTGTCACCTGATGGTGAAAGGCTTGCGTTTATATCAACCCGCGATGGTAGCAGCCAAATATATATTAAATGGCTTAAAACAGGTGCTATGGCAAAAATTAGCAACTTAACCAGCAGCCCGCGTGCAATAACTTGGAGCCCTAATTCTAACCAATTAATATTTAGCATGTTTGTTCCAAGCGCTACTTCTGCGCCAGTAAGCTTACCAAGCAAACCAAAAGGAGCAACGTGGGCAGAGCCCGCCAAGTTTATTGATGATGTTTATTATCGTTCAGACGGTGGCGGTTATACACAAAAGGGTTTTAATCAGCTATTTACCATAGACGCTAACGGCGGTAACGCTAAACAACTCACCCATGATGAATTTAATAACGCCAGTGATGTAAGTTTTAGTAAAGACGGCAAGTCGCTTTATTTTTCTGCAAATAGACATGAAAACTACCAGCTAAAACCCACGAACAGTGAAATTTATCAACTTGATTTAGCCTCACAAAATATAACCTCAATTACCGACCGCAATGGCCCTGACGAACAGCCTAAAGTATCGCCCGATGGTCGTTACTTAGCGTACACAGGTTACGATGATAAACGCACTAACTACGAAAACACTCAGCTTTATATTCGCGATTTAAAAACAGCTAACACAACAAGCTTAACGCCTGATTTTGATCGCAGCGTAGGTCAAATAAAATGGAGTGCAAATTCAAAAGGTCTTTACTTTAGTTACAACGATAAGGGTCAAACGGCGCTTGCCTATCAACCACGCAACGGTAAACGTAAAATAATTACAGAGCAAATTGGCAGCGTTGCCTTTGGCCGCCCTTATTCTGGCGGCGACTTTGATGTGAGCGAAGACGGTGAAGTCGCCTTTACCCTTGCCGATACCCAGCGCCCTTCAGATATAGCAACAATTAAACGTGGTAAAGCGCAGCGCTTAACAACCCTTAATAAAGATGCATTGAGCAACAAAGCTTTGGCTAAAGTGGAAGAAATTTGGATTAAATCAAGTCACGATGAGCTGCCAATTCAAGGTTGGATTGCCTACCCGCCAGAGTTTGATAGCAGCAAAAAATACCCGCTAATACTAGAAATTCACGGCGGCCCAGTTGCTAATTACGGTCCACACTTTAGCACCGAGATTCAACTTTTTGCAGCAAAAGGAAATGTCGTTTTATATATGAACCCACGTGGTAGTAATTCATACGGAAAAGAATTTGCACAAACCATTCATCATAATTACCCAAGTAACGATTTTGATGACTTAATGACTGGCGTTGATGCAGTAATAGCGAAAGGCTTTATTGACGAGTCTAAATTGTTTGTAACCGGTGGCTCTGGCGGCGGTGTATTAACTGCATGGATTGTAGGTCATACCGATCGCTTTGCTGCAGCTGTAGTTGCTAAGCCTGTTATTAATTGGATCAGCTTTGTACTAACTGCCGATTTTTACCCGTTTTTTGCTGATTACTGGTTTCCGGGTAAACCGTGGGATCACATTGAGCGCTACATGAAACGCTCACCGATTAGCTATGTTGGAAACGTTAAAACTCCTACTATGCTGCTCACTGGTGAATCTGACTACCGTACACCAATTTCAGAAACTGAACAGTTTTATCAAGCACTAAAACTACAAGGCGTTGATACCGCAATGGTGCGCATTCCTAATGCTTCACATGGTATTACAGCTCGTCCATCTAATTTAATGACTAAGGTTGCTTATATTCAATGGTGGTTTGATAAACACACTAAATAAACTCTGGATAATAAATTTATAGCTTAAATAAAAGTCACTTCAAACAAGTGGCTTTTGTATTTACTGCGGTAGTATTCAAACTGTAAACCCCCTTTACACTTCTATGACAATTAAATATCGGACTTAGCTAAAACTTCAGTTAGTAAAATTTCGGTTTATAGCATTTTTTATTACTTGAGTTGGTAAAAAATCGGTTTGGGTCACTGTTTATAACCTCTCAGTTAGTAAAATTTTGTTTTATAGCAACGAGAAGTTAGTAAAAAATCGGTTTGTGAATTCGCTAAGTTTGCCGATTAAAGCAAAAATCAGTCACTTATCCACATTTTTAGGTCGCTGTAAAAGCTATTTACAGCAAAATCACTTAAAAAATGCCGTTTTATGAGAGGTTAGTTAAACTCTGATCCGTACATTCACTCAGGTAGTTAAATAGTGATCCAAAATAATTTGGTTAGTTAAACTCTGATCTGTAATTATGCTTCAATGTTCTAACTTTATTTAAAGCAATAAAAAAGGGCCTTAAGGCCCTTGAGTAACACTATCTAGTTAGGAATTAAAACTGGTTCATGGTGTTATCTTCACCACCGGCTTTTAGTGCGTTATCACCAGAGAAGTATTCTTTGTGCGTATCGCCCATATTAGAGCCCGCTAAATCTTGGTGCTTAACAGATGCTTGCTCACGGCGAATTTCTTGACGCTGAACATCACGTACATAAGCTAGCATACCCATATCGCCAAAGTAACCTTCTGATAAAATATCAGTGCTTAGCGCCGCTGTATGGTAGGTAGGCAGAGTAATTAAGTGATGGAAAATACCGGCTTCACGTGCGCCATCACGCTGGAAGTTTTGTACTAGTAAATCAGCTGCTTGTGCAAGTTCTGTTGCATCCATTTCTGGTGCCATAAGAGCTTTATTATCGCCAAGGCTTGGGTAAGCACTAAGGTCACGACCTTCATCAGCCCACTCTTGATAAACTTGCTCACGAAACTTAAGCGTCCAGTTAAACGAAGGTGAATTGTTGTATACCAGTTTTGCATTTGGCACCTGCTCTTTAACACGATTTACCAACTCTGCAATTTGTTTAACATGCGGTTTTTCTGTTTCAATCCACAGTAAATCAGCACCAGACTGCAAGCTAGTAATACAATCTAGTACAACACGGTCTTTTTCAGTGCCTTCGCGGAATTGGAATAAGCCGTTATCTAAACGAGTTGGTTTACATAACTGGCCATTAATTTTCATTGCAGTGTCGCCTTCATTTAAGTCATCAACACCGTTAATTGGTGTGGTTTCTAAAAATGCATTGTATTGGCTTGCTAAATCACCAGGCTTTTTCGATACAGGTACCTTTTGCGTAAGGCTCGCACCCAATGAATCGGTACGTGCCACAATAATACCGTTATCAATACCGAGTTCTAAAAAGGCGTATCGTACCGCATTAATTTTTGCTAAGAAATCCTCATGCGGTACAGTCACTTTACCCGCTTGGTGACCACATTGTTTGGCGTCAGATACTTGGTTTTCTATTTGAATGGCACACGCACCGGCTTCAATCATTTTTTTAGCCAGTAAATAAGTGGCTTCCTCGTTACCAAAACCTGCATCAATATCAGCAATAATTGGCACAACATGGGTTTCAAAGTTGTCTATTTTATCAATAACAGCTTGCACATCACCGCCGTTTGCTTTGGCGTCATCTAAATCGTTAAATAAGTGGTCTAGTTCACGTGCATCGGCTTGTTTTAAAAATGTGTAAATTTCTTCAATTAGCGCAGGTACCGATGTTTTTTCGTGCATGCTTTGATCTGGTAGCGGGCCAAATGCAGAGCGAAGTGCGGCAACCATCCAGCCGCTTAAGTAGACATAGCTGCGTTTTGTCGTTTTTTGGTGGCGCTTAATTGCCATCATCATTTGCTGTGCAGTAAAACCGTGCCAACACCCTAAAGATTGTGTGTACTGGCTTGTATCTGCATCGTATGCTGCCATATCTTCACGCATTACGTCTGCTGTGTATTGTGCAATTTCAATTCCTGTACGAAAACGGTTTTGCAAACGCATACGACTTGCATATTCAGGGTTAATTGCATGCCATGCACTGCCTTGAGATTGGCAAAGAGTAGAAAGTGTATCTGTTTCGCGTTGATATGTTGTCATAATAAAGTCCTTCGAACGGGTATGTAATATTTAGTGTTATGAGAGTGGCTACCAAGCTCATGCTCCGTAGCGCTTAAATCAACATTAGGCTCATTTTTTAGATTTAGTAAATTTATAGTTGTTATTGCGGCTATAAATTTAATGAATGAGCAAAAAGCACTCAACGTAGCTTTTTTGAGTTATTGTTGTCTTAACGCACACTGCGACCGTTTAAGGAAGGCTATTATGACCCACACTCTCACACACTCAGGCCTCAGCGTAGATACTCAACTCGCTGATTTTGTAAAAAACCAACTATTACCTGGTACTCATCTAAATGAACAGCAATTTTGGCAGAACTTTGCAGATATAGTTCAAACACTTACCCCTATAAATAATACGCTGCTTGAAAAACGAGAGCTACTTCAACAGAAAATAGACAGCTATCATCTAGCTAATAAAACGTGGGATAGCGCTAAATATCATGCCTTTTTACAAGATATTGGCTACTTAGTAAAAGAGCCCGCAAACTTTGAAATAGAAACTCAAAATGTAGAACCCGAGATAGCGCTTACAGCAGGCCCGCAGTTGGTTGTTCCTGTTAGCAACGCACGTTTTGCACTTAATGCCGCTAACGCACGTTGGGGCTCGCTATACGACGCTTTATACGGCACAGATGTGCTAAGTGAAGACGATGGTGCAGAGAAAGGCAATACTTACAATCCTGTGCGTGGCTTTAAAGTAATGGCCTACGCTCGCCAGTTTTTAGATAAGGCATTGCCATTGACTAATGGCTCGCATATAGAAAGTACTAACTATTCAGTCATCAATGGTGCGCTTTCAATCACTTTACGCGATAGCTCTCAAACTACGCTAGCCAACCCATCTCAGCTTATTGGCTATCAAGGTGAAGCGCAAAACCCAACCGTGGTTTTATTAAAAAACAATGACTTACATATAGAACTACACATAGATCATCATCATATTATTGGCCAAGCAGATAAAGCGGGCTTAAAAGATGTTGTGTTAGAAGCCGCCCTTACCACCATTATGGATTGTGAAGATTCGGTCGCCGCCGTAGATGCAGAGGATAAAATACAAGTTTATAAAAACTGGCTTGGTTTGATGCAAGGTAATTTAGTTGAATCTTTCAAAAAAGGTGATAAAACCATAGAGCGAACACTGCAAAATGATAGAACATATACTGCACTCGATGGTGGCATTGTTACGTTAAAAGGTCGCAGCATGATGTTTGTACGAAATGTTGGCCACCTTATGACAAATCCTGCGATTACTGATTTACACGGCCAACCCGTATTTGAAGGTATTATGGATGCCATGTTTACAGCAACTGCTGCTCTGCATGACATAAATAAAAAAACCGGTATTAAAAACACCAGCGCACAAAGTATTAATATAGTAAAACCAAAAATGCATGGCCCCGAAGAAGTCGCGTTCACAAACACTTTATTTAGCCATGTAGAAGAAGCCTTAAGCTTACCTAAAAACACGCTTAAAGTGGGAATTATGGATGAAGAGCGCCGCACATCTGTCAACTTAAAAGCCTGTATACATGCAGCTAAAGAGCGTGTTGTATTTATAAATACTGGATTTTTAGACAGAACAGGTGACGAAATTCATACCTCAATGCAAGCAGGCGTTGTACTTCCAAAAGCACAGATTAAGCAGCAACCGTGGATACAAGCTTATGAGGATCGCAATGTCGATATTGGCCTTGCCTGTGGTTTAAGTCATAAAGCACAAATAGGTAAAGGCATGTGGCCAATGCCAGATAAAATGGCATTAATGATGGAGCAAAAATCAGCGCATCCTAAATCAGGCGCTAATACGGCATGGGTGCCCTCCCCTACTGCAGCTACTCTGCATGCAATGCATTATCATGATGTAAACGTTTTTACTGAGCAGCAAAGTATTGCTAAACGTGCTATTGCAAGCCTTAGCGACCTACTTACACCGCCATTGATGGTCGATGCGAGTACGCTTTCAAAAGAAGATATTCAAAGTGAGCTTGAAAACAATGCACAAGGTATTTTAGGTTACGTTGTGCGCTGGATTAACCAAGGTGTAGGCTGCTCAAAAGTGCCCGACATTAACCATATTGGATTAATGGAAGACAGAGCAACCCTGCGTATTTCAAGCCAACATATGGCTAATTGGTTACTTCATGGTGTATGTTCAGAGTCGCAAATAAAGTCAACCATGGCTAAAATGGCTAAAGTGGTTGATAGTCAAAATGAGCATGACAGCGCATACACGCTAATGGCAACAAACGAAGAAGCCCTTACAAACAGCATCGCGTATCAGGCGGCAGTTGCCCTCGTTTTAGAAGGTGTAACACAACCAAGCGGATACACAGAGCCACTACTGCATAGCTACCGTATAAAATACAAAGCCCAAAAAACGAACACGCTTTAACTGTTTAACCAAAGTTCAAATTAAGTACTAAACCAGCTTTTAAGCTGGTTTTTTATCGCCTGAAATTAAAATAACAGCACTTTTATGACATTTTAAAAATATATATTCAAATAAACATAACGAGCATGAATATCTAACATTTATTCAAACGTAAAAAAGCGTGTTTTGTATACACAAAACACGCTTTTAAAGCTTATAGCCGTTTACGTTTAATTTTTTACAATGGCATTGTGATAAATATTTTGCACATCGTCACAATCTTCAAGCATATTTATAAATTTATCAAAATTAGCAATAACGTCTTCGTCTTCAATCTCAATATTAACTTGAGGAATAAACGTAATTTCGTCTACTTCAAAGTTAATATCTTCAAAGGCGCTTTCAAGGGCTGTTTTAGCTTTAAAGTATTCTGTTGGCGGCGCAAATACCGATATTTTACCGTCCTCGGCTTCAACATCGCTTACATCAACATCAGCCATCATTAACGCGTCGAGTACTACTTCGTCGTCATCCCCTGCAAAGCCAAGTACCGCATAATGATCAAACATATGCGCGACACAACCGGGTGTACCAATTTTTGAGTCAGTTTTTGTAAATGGTAAGCGTACATCTTTAATTGTACGATTTGGGTTGTCAGTCAAGCAATCAACAATAACCATGCAATTGCCAGGACCATAGCCTTCATATCTCGCAACAGAATAGTCTTCCCCTGCCCCACCGGCTGCTTTCTCAATTGCTTTTTCAATAACGTGCGCTGGAACTTGGTCTTTTTTAGCTTTTTCGATTAGGCGGCGCAAGGTTTGATTTACTTCCGGATCGGGTTCGCCATTTTTTGCTGCAACATAAATCTCTTTACCATACTTTGAGTTTATTTTCGTTTTCGCATTAGCTGTTTTGATCATAGAACTTTGACGAACTACAAATGCTCTGCCCATTTTGTGCCCCTAATGAATACGTTACGTTTTGCGGTATTTTACCAATTCAAAACGTATTGGGCTAGCTCCGCAATAGGCAAAACTTGATTAATAAAAACTTTTATAACTACATACTTATTTCAGAATAAATTAAATGGCATGCCATTTAACATAACGCTACTTTTTTGGAATAACTTTCTACTAGCCCTACCAACTCATAAAAATTATGCAATATGTAATCGGCTTGGTCGGCATAAGCAGGTGTTATATCTGGAGCATATAAACATGCACGCATATTAGCGTTATGCGCGGCTTGTATGTCATACAAGTAATCGCCTACATAAAGTATATTTGCAGGGCAAATATCCCAAAGTGTTGCAATGGCATTCAATGCACTTGGATCGGGCTTTGCTGGTGCATCACTTCTGGTTAAAACCGTGCTAATTGGCAGTGGGTTATTTTGTAATTTAATTGCAGCAGCCTTGTCAAAATTACGCGTTACTATGGCCATCGGAATTTTTTTTGCATCTAATTGTGCAATAGCTTCACTGACGCCGGGTAATATAGTTGCATGCTGGGCATCGAGTAACTCGTGCTGATGCACAATGTTCATGGCTTCCTCGCGCATATATGCCGAAGGGAGTTGCGCTATAAAGTCGAGCAGGTCTTGCTCACAAGGGCAGCCTATTTGTGCTTTTATAAGTGAAAAATCTAACTCGGATGATACTAACGTACCGTCTAAATCAAAAATAACACCGTTAATAGCCTCTACCTGAGTCATCATATCATTCCTTGGATGTGGTAATAATTAGTTAAACGTACTTTAAACATAAATGATCTACTGCTTATACTCAATATTTTGGATAAATGATGCTAAGTAACCTGAACTCTGGATAATAAATCTGCTAATAGATTGCGCAAAATAAAGTAAATATACAATATAACTTCACAAATTTTACGTAACTTTACACAGTAAAGATCAATTATGAGGGTATCTAAAATAATAGAGGGAAATACGCGCACATAAACTGCTGTGCGCGTCGGTTGGGGAAGTTTTAACTATTAATTTTGCTCAAAGCGGGCTTCGAGCCAAGTATCATCTTGTGCAAAGTTTAAGGTTTTAATTTTCCCTTTGCCCTCAACGTTTACCATATTTACCTGAGATGGCCATAAATCACGAAGTGCGCCATTACTCATTTTAATTCCTTCAATTTCTGCAGGAATTGGTGCTTCTTGGTAAACCCAAAAAAACTTACCATCAACTTGTGCCCCTACAAAGCTAAGCGCTAAAGGCTCACCACTTAATGTTTGTAGAGCAACATGCGATTCAACATACTTAGCAAAACGCTGTTGGTCGGCTTTATTACTAATAATATCGATTTTGCCTTCAAATAATGTTCCTACGGCATGTTCGGTATCGTGTAAATAAAAGCGATGCATTAACTCAACATTATGCGTTCGTTTATTAAAAAGCACGGTTGTAACTGACGACTTTAGTTGATGCGCCATACTTGGCGCAGCAACTAAAAAGCAAACAATAATAAGCAAAAAGCGCATTATTGCTGCTCCTCACCGTCATCCTTTTCGTCTTTTTTATCGTCAGTTTTAAGTTCAGTTTTGATATCTTGCATGATATCGCGACTCACCTTAGCTTTACTCTTTTCCTTTTTAAACACTTCAATACGTGAAGGAATAATACGACGAGGGTAGTTATTATTCTCTACATCTACGTCAGCTGTTTCCCAGCCTGGATCAACAGTAACTGATACAAGCGGTTTGTTTTTATCGGTAACAATTAGCTTTTGAACATTTTTATAATTACGACGCCAAATTTCAGCAGGAATATAACGCTCTTCGGTTGTACCATCTTCATATGTTAGCTCAAGTAGAATAGGCATTACCAAACCACCAAGGTTTGAAAATTCCATAACGTAATAGTTTTTATCTTCTTCTAATGCACGTTCAAGCGTTTTACGCTCCCACGGCTCTAAGCCTTTTAAAAACTTGTTGTACGAGTTACGTTCTTTATTGGTAACAGTAAAGCGGTCGTTTTCGTCATAAAAGTCGGTAACATCAGGGTTTTTCTCAACCCATGTTTTTTTACCTTCTGCGCGGTTACGCTCAACAAATAACGATGTAGGCTTATCAGCTTCAATATCGCGTAAGCGACTGTAATCAATATCAGGGTTTTTAGTATCTAAACGCAGCTGATACACTTTATCTAAAGAAATATCGACATGGTCTGTGGTGTAAAACCAGCCACGCCAAAACCAATCTAAATCAACACCTGAGGCTTCTTCCATTGTACGGAAAAAGTCAGCAGGAGTAGGGCGCTTGTACTTCCAACGCTGAGCATACTCTTTAAAAGCAAAGTCGAATAAGTCACGGCCTAAAATAACTTCACGTAAAATATTAAGTGCGGCTGCTGGTTTTGTATAAGCATTAGGACCTAAACGTAATACACTGTCTGACTGAGTCATAACAGGCACTTGGTTTTCAGACTTCATGTAGCTCACTATATCGCGAGGCTCTACGCCCCAAGGAATAGTAGGATCCCATTCACGACCAGCAACGCCATCTAAAAAGCTGTTTAAACCTTCATCCATCCACGTCCATTGGCGCTCATCTGAGTTTACAATCATTGGAAAGTAAATATGACCCACTTCATGAATTACTACGCCAATTAAAAAGCGTTTTTCTGATTGAGAGTAAGTTCGCGTGCCATCATCTTGTAACTTAGTACGCGGACCATTAAACGTGATCATTGGGTATTCCATACCACCAACAGGACCGTTTACCGACTGTGCTGTTGGATACGGATAATCAAAAGAGTACTTAGAGTACACTTCCATAGTGTGCACTACAGATTCAGTTGAGTATTTTTCCCATAAATCGCCACCTTCTTTAGGAAAAAACGACATAGCCATTACTAATGGTTGAACATCACCACCTTGTTGATAGCCTTTTGCATCCCACATAAATTTACGAGACGACGCCCAAGCAAAGTCACGTACGTTTTGCGCTTTAAAGTGCCACGTTTTAGTTTTGTCAGTGCCTTCTTTTTCGTTTTCTAACGCTTCTTCTGCGTTAACAATAAACACAGGGCGTTTTGATGTTTCAGCTTCTTTTAAACGTTTACGCTGAGTACTTGTTAGTACTTTGCTCGCGTTATCAAGCTTACCTGTTGCCGATACAATATGATCCGCAGGAACAGTGATCTCAACGTCGTAATCACCAAACTCAAGTGTAAACTCACCAGATCCTAAAAATGGTTTGTTTGTCCATGCTTCGTAATCAGTGTAGGCCGCTAAACGAGGAAACCACTGCGCAATTAAGAATATGTCGTTACCATCTTCTTCAAAGTGCTCATAACCAGAACGCGCACCTACAGCATCTTCTTCTACAATATTGAAGGCAAAGTTCATGCTAAATTCGACTTCTTTACCCGGTTTTAATGGCTCATTTAAATCAATGCGCATTAAAGTATCAACTACAGTTACACGTAGTTCTTTACCGTCTTCATCTTTAACACCATTAATTGTATAACCAAGCTCGTTGTCGCTCATAAATTGCTGACGGCGTAAGTCACCTAAACTTAACTTCGCTGGCTTTTGGGCTGGCAAGCTTTTTAACGTACTTTTAAACGTTTTAGTTGTCTCGGCAATAGAATCGCTTTTGAAAATATTTTGATCTAGCTGTAACCATAAATATTTGAGTGTATGCGGAGAGTTATTTTTATATTCAATGCTTTGGCTACCAGTAATACGGCGCTTTTTTTCATCTAGCTTTACATCAATATCGTAATTAACGCGCTGTTGCCAGTATTTTTCCCCAGGTTCGCCTGCGGCACTACGATAAACATTGGGTGTTGGAAGGGCTTCATCTAATTGACGAAATTTATCAACGTAAGAACCTTTTGTTTGTTCAATTGAAGACGCCATAACAGCACTCGACATTGCCAATGGCAACACAAAAGCGCTTAGCGTAAGAACTGTTTTTTTCATTGTTAGTCCTAATAGATTTTAGTAATGGTACTTTGACAAAATAACAGCTTAGCTTCAATAGATTAGCGATAAAGTGCTGCTTTTATACGTTGATATTCACTATTTTTTCACATCATTTTTTTATCGTTATCAATATACCTAAAATACACAGAAAAAATTGTAAAGGGGGTTTACAAAACACATTCAGTGGAACCAAAAAAAGAGAAATACCTCAACTTAAAAGTTCAGGCCTAATTCATCCCTATTCGTTACAGTGAGTGTGTCTTTTTAGATAGCGGAGATTGCTATGAAGTTTTATATTATAAAAAAAGAGCAGCAACTCGAAGCAATTCCTGCACAAAGGTTAATCCTTGAAAGTTACCAAGCTAACAACTACAAATTTGTAAATGTAATATCTGCATGCAATAAACAAGATGCGCTAAAAAGGTTCCCATCCATGCAAAAAAGTAATAAGAAACGTATTATTATTGGCGCAAATATTGCTGCAATCTCAATAATATTGGCTATTTACACGATAAATTAAAAATAGTTAATATTTTTATTGATCTTTAATGCTGTTTGTATTTAAAATCGCCCACCCTTTTATTTGAGGCAAATAAATTCGTCACATTTACCCTCAAATAAATATAGATTAGTAGCAATAAATGCGGTGGACTCATGGATTTTTATATCCTAAAAAAACAACAAGAACTAATTGCAATTCCAGCAAATGAGAACAATTGCAAAGAGTATCTTGATTCTGGTTATTTCTACATTGATAAAGTAGCGGCTTGTAACGAAACTAATGCGTTAAAAGCATTGCAAACAAAACAAACCAGAACATTGAAAATTCCATTACTGGTAGCATTTTTAACATTACCGGTTATTTTTGCCGCTTGGTACAGTTTAACCTAAGTTAAAGGCTACCCTAGGCTTGCATCTTTAAATGCCTTGGGTATATTGGCGCTCTTATTGGTTTTTTAAGAGCGCAGCATGAAAGTCCTCCACACCTCAGATTGGCACCTTGGCCAACAATTTTATGAACACGACCGCCGTGTTGAACATCAAGCTTTTTTTACATGGTTATTAGCCACTCTTGTTGAACAACAAATAGACTTACTTTTAGTTGCTGGCGACATTTATCATACAGCAACACCCAGTGCTAACGCCGAGAACCAATTATACCAATTTATTAAAGACGCAAAAAAACAGTGCCCAGCATTACACGTAATTATTATTGCCGGCAACCATGACTCTGCAAATCGTATTTTGGCCGCGCAACCATTGCTTGCTCAGTTTGATACTCACGTAGTAGGGCACTTTGATGTCGCAACACCTAATAAAGCAGTTATTACCATAAATACCAATGGTAAACGTGCTGTAATCGTCGCTATGCCTTTTTTGCGCGCAAGCGATGTAAGTTCAATCAGCCAAACTCAAAACGGTTCTAGCTATGCACAAGGCGTTGCAAAAGCTTACGAACTTGCCCTAGAGCATGCCGCTCATATAAATGAGCAACACTCACCATTAATAGTTATGGGGCACTTACATGCAAAAGGCGGGGATATTTCCAGTGATTCTGAGCGTAACTTAGTAATAGGTGGTGAAGAGTCTATTTCAGCCAATGTATTTGGTAAACAGGCCAACTACGTCGCCCTTGGCCATTTACACAAAGCGCAACAAGTCGCTAAAAGTGATGTTATTCGTTACAGCGGCACACCAATACCGATGTCGTTTTCAGAGCGTAATTACACGCACCAAGTAAATATTATTGAGTTTATAACTGATGAAAAACAACATATTAGTACGACTGTAAACCCCCTTTACATTCCGCGCTCTGCCGATGTAATTATTTTGCCAAAAGGGGAGTGTGTACCATTAAGCGAACTATGCGAGCAAATTAAAGTGCTCGACACGACACAAAATACAATAGCACCTTATTTACGGGTAAAACTTAAATCAAGCGATACCGACACCACCTTCAGAGAACAAATAGAACAAGCTCTTGAAGGCAAGCATATTAAATTTTGTGGTATTGAACGCGTACGTGAGCAATCCGCTAATAATCAAGATGACACCGTATTTGAAGATTTAAGCGAAGTTGAAATGCTCAATCCCCTTAATTTATTAGAACAAGCATTTGCAAACGATAAAGACATGGCAGGGCAAAGTGTTCCCGATGAACTAAAAGCACTTTTAAGTGACGTGATCAACGAGCTTATGGAGCAAGAACAACTATGAAAATAACCGCAGTTCGTATTCATAATTTAGCTTCAATAGTTGATGCTCAAATAGACTTTACTCAAGCCCCATTAAAAGATGCAGGCTTATTTGCGATAACAGGCGATACAGGTGCTGGTAAAAGTACCTTCTTAGATGCCATTTGTTTAGCGCTTTATACTAAAACAGCACGTTTACGTGGCGATAAAGGTAATTTAATTGAGTTTAACGGCGACAGCATAAAGCTCAATGACGCGCGTAATTTACTACGCAAAGGTACCTGGGAAGGCTACGCCGAGGTTGACTTTTTAGGACAAGATAAACAGCTGTATCGCGCGCGCTATACAATTTCACGCACTCATAAGAAAGTAACAGGCAAACTTAAAGTAGCAGAGCACACCTTAGTAACTTTGCCAGACGAAACCCTTATAGCTGACAAAAGTCACACAATAAAAGAAGTAGAGAGCAAAATAGGGCTTAACTTTGAGCAGTTCTCCCGTGCCGTACTTTTAGCACAACATGAGTTTGCTGCATTTTTAAAAGCCACTGGCGATGAGCGAGCGCAACTTTTAGAGTGCTTAACAGGCACTGATAAATTTAGCCGTATTGGCGTGCGTATTTTTGAGCGCCATAAGGAGCAAGTAGCAAAGCTTGAAGCGCTTAAAGCAGGCCTTGAAAGCTATACTTTGCTAACACCAGAAGAACTTGAGTTACGACAAAGCAAGTTAACCGATTTAAAAGTGCAAACAGAACACACTAAAAAAGAGCTATCCAAAACCGAAAAAGCACTTAACTGGTATCAGCAAGCTACAGTGCTTGAGCAAAACTTACTGCAAGCACAGCAAACCCAGCAACAAGCAAGCTCAGCGCTTGAAAGTATTACCTCACAAAGCGAGCAGGCAAAACAAGCTAAGCAGGCGCTTGAAATAAAAGATAACCGCAGCCGTTTTACTTTGTTAACCGATCAAAATACGGCGTTGGATCTTCAAATTTCATCGCTTAAAAATGTTGATCATTTAGCGGTCATTAACGAGCGTAATACCGCGCTTACTAAGCATACCGAGCTGCTTAATAACGCCAATGAGCAAAAACAAAATGCAGCGCCCGTTATCGCTAAAGCGCGAGAGCTCGACAGTAACATTGCCTTGCAAGATCAAGCTGTAAAAGGTACTGAGTCGCAAATAACCAAAGAGCAATCTCAGTTTGATGAGCTCGAACAACAGCTTAAACAAAGCAATAACGAGCTTGAACTCGCTAATACCGACTCAACTAAAAGCCAGCAATGGCTTAATGAGCATGCACAGCTGCATGTTTTAGCAAAAGACTGGAGCTACTATCAGCAAAGCTTTAATACCTACTTAAATGCACAGCAGCAATTAACCGCAAACGCTACGCAAAGCCAAACTCTTAATAGCGAGCTTGCAAATCAGAACGAGCGTTTAAATACGCAAAATAATAAAGTACAGCAGTGCGAGGGGGCACTTAGTGGTGAGCAATCAACTTTACAGGCATTAAATACTCAGCTTAATGAATTTAATGCAGAGTACTGCGACGCGCAGCTAAAGAGTATTGATTACTTAAAAGAGCAACGCGAGCGTTATGGGCAATTTAATACAGAACTAAAACAAAGCACGCAACGCCAACAAGTACTTAATCAGCAGTTAAATGAAAGCCAGCAAGCTCATGCTTTACTTAATCAAAATTTAATAACCAGTGAGCAAGCGCTTAAAGGTAGCGAATACGCACTTAATCAAGCGCGCTTAAGAGCCAGCGAAAACGTAGAGCATTTACGTACTGAACTTCGCCCTAATGAACCTTGCTTAGTATGTGGCGCCACTGAGCACCCGTACGCGGTAAACCAAAATCAGCAATTAAATAACTTAATTACTGATTTTGAAAATGCTTTTACTACTGCTAAAAAGCAATTTGAGCATGCACAAAGTGAGCTGCATAAGCATCAAACTCAACATGCTGTATTAACTGCTGAACATGGACAACTTGAGCAAGTAATAGAAACAGCAAAAGCTAAACAGCTTGATATTAAAAATACCATGCAAGGCGCACGTACCGAGCTTAACGACTTAACGGCCGACCAGCTTGAAGTCACTTATAAGCAGTTAACGGAGCAAAAAGCGCAATACTTTGAGCAACAAAAACGCCAGCGTACACTGCAAACCAAAGTAAATGAGCTACAAGCAGCACTCAAAGCAGAGCAGCAAGTACAGCAGCAATTGAGTAATAAACAGCTTGAGCTTACACATCAGCAAAACCAAATAACGAGTAAGCATAGCGAACTAAGTGCGCAAATTAGTGAGCTGGATACAACGCTTAATAGTCAATTTGAAAACAGTGATTTTTGGCAACAACTACAAGCCAATACGCTTGAGCTTACCCAGTTGCATGAGCTGGTTACGCAGTACCAGCAAACTCAAACGCAACTTGAGCAGAGCCAAAAACGCCAACACACAGCTAGTGAGCAAATAAAGCAGCTTACCCCGCTTGTAAGTAAAAGCGAGCAATCGTTAAAAGCACTTAACGAGGAGCTTATAAAAGCTAAAAATATACTAAGCACTGTGCAAAGTGAGCGCTTAGCATTATTTAATAACGAGCGAATAAGCGCAGACGACTACCAAGCAAAACTTGTCAGTGAGCAAGAGCAAAAGCAATCGCTGGTTCAAGCCAGTCAAAAAGCACATGATGATGCTATTAAGCAGCGAGACGAGCACGCTATAACGCTTAAAAATGCAGAGCAACGCTTACTTGAAAACAGCCAAGAGCTAGCAACGCTTGAAACACGTTATAACGAGTGGTTTAGCGACTTTAAAGCGCAATTTAGCAATGCAACGCATGAGCAGATCAAAATTTTACTAACGCTAAGTAGCGAGACTATTAAAGCGCATTTAAATCAACACGAGCAGTTAACTCAAGCGCTAACAGATGAAAATGCCGCATTAAAACAGCAGCAACTTACACTTGAAAAACACAACAGTAGCGATAAACCAACACAAAGTGCAGAGGCTTTAAGTACGCAATTAAGCAGCTTAAATGAGCAACAAACGCAGCTGCAAAATTCATTACTAGCAACTAATACCGCTATTGAGCAACACAACCAAAATGCGAAAGCGCTTGAAGGCAAACAAGCGGAGTTAACTACGCTTAAAACACAGGTAGAGCAGTGGCACTTGCTTAATAAAGTATTGGGCGATGCAACGGGTAAAACCATGCGTAACTTAGCACAAACACAAACGTTAAAAATATTACTGCACTATGCCAACAGCCACTTAAAAACACTAAACAAGCGCTACGAATTAACCGCCATAGCGCAAACGCTCGACATTGCTATTATCGACCGCGACATGGCCGACGAGCAACGCTCTGTTAATACACTCTCAGGCGGTGAATCGTTTTTAGTATCGCTAGCGCTTGCGCTTGGTTTAGCATCGCTTTCATCAAACAAAGTACAAATCAATTCTTTGTTTATTGACGAAGGGTTTGGTACGTTAGACAGCGAAACCCTAAGCATTGCAATGGACGCTTTGGATTCTTTGCAAGCACAAGGCAGAAAAGTAGGCGTTATATCGCACGTAACACAAATGAGCGAGCGTGTAGCCACTCAAGTGCATGTAGCCAAAAAGCCAGGTGGATATTCCACAGTTGAAGTTTTATAAGCAACATTACTGAAAACAAGGAGATACAATGCCAACGTTTACAGGCGAGCAAGCAACACAATACGATAGCCGCATAACCCGTTTAGTTCCTGGTTATGAATTATTACATCAGCTCACTAATGCGCAACTACAAGCAACGCTAAGCGATAATGCACATATTTTGGTAGTAGGGGCAGGCACAGGCAAAGAAGTACTTGCACTGGCTGCACTAAACCCTACATGGCAATTTACTGCGCAAGATACATCAGCCGATATGCTTGCTATCGCACAGCAGCAATTTGATGAACAAGGCATAACAAGCCGCGTTAATATTCATAACGGACCTGTTAATAAATTATCGGTTAAAGCCGATGCCGTTTTATGTTTATTGGTAATGCATTTTGTACAAGATAACGGCG
The DNA here is from genome assembly GCF_014164085.1 of Pseudoalteromonas sp. SG45-5. Classification (NCBI taxonomy): domain Bacteria; kingdom Pseudomonadati; phylum Pseudomonadota; class Gammaproteobacteria; order Alteromonadales; family Pseudoalteromonadaceae; genus Pseudoalteromonas; species Pseudoalteromonas sp. SG45-5. The sequence goes on from NZ_JACJEM010000025.1 coordinate 55,371, forward strand.
ATAAAAAAGAGTTACTAAAAGCGATTAAAGGAAGCCTTAAAAAAGACGCCAACCTTTATATTGCAGATCTAATGCGCCCCGAAACTTCATTTGAGCGCGAAGCCCAGCTTACAACGTGCGCGCAATTGGGTTTAACCGAAACAGGTAAAACACAAACAGGGCACGACTTAGAAAATGAGTTTTACCCGCTTGATAGAATGCGCTTTAGCGAACTGCTAAATGAGTGCAAATTTGGCATTCCGAAGCTGTATTTTAAAGCCCTAGGTTTTAGTGGGTATGTAGTTTAAGTTTTACAAGCTGAACAAGCACCCGCTATTTGGCACCAATAAAAACACCGAGTGAACAAACTCGGTGTTTTTATATAACCCTCTCTACACCACGCTTTTATTTTATACGTAGGTCGGTTAAGCGAAGCGCCACCCGACGGGCTAATGTTAATATTACTCAGATTGTTGTTATATCAGTCCGCACCTAATCGGTTTAACCTGACGACTTTTTTTATTCTATATGACCAGATAATAGAATTATTTTTTGATAGTCTTCCCACATCCAGTAATTAAAATTATCATCATTAAAATAACTTATCATTCTTGCAATTGTAGATTCTAAGCTCTGATGATTTGTTGACTTCACTTTTGAAAAGTTACTTGATTAAACAATAAGCATAGTGTGCGGGTGTCCAAACTCTGTAATTCTTCCGCCTTTAGAATGGCATCGAAGAGCTTGAGTAATCGTTATACAGTTAAACATACTCTGAATCAAATCTTTAATAGGGCGCTCAATTGTAACTGAAAAATAAGCTTTTTCTGCATTCGTTCTTTCAACTTGTTCTACTTTGTCTAAATGCTGCTCTATTAACCCAAGCATAAGTACAACTGTGTTTATTAAAGTTTCCGATGATTTTCGTTGATTTACCGCATAATCTAAGCTTACAAAAAATCTATTTAATATTTGTTCAATACCCCTTAGCTCAATTTTGTTACTTTCAAATAAGCTCGCAAACACACTTAGATTGATAGTTTGATCACAATAAATGGATAAAGAAGTACTTTCTTATTCTTATATTTATCAAAATCTAAATTTTTCGAAGTTAAGTAATTCATCATAGACAATTGAGGTAAAGTGATTTTTCGGTCAAAAAAACGACGTAAATAAAGTTGTGCGTCAAAGTCAATCCCATATATTGACTTCACTGAATGTTCTAGGACTTCTGTATTGGTAGCAACTAAAAAGGTAAACCCATCAGTTTCGAAAAAGTGCTTAATAACCTCCAAAATTTCAATAGCATAATTTGGACGGCACCTATCTAGTTCATCGATCAAAATAACTATTGGTATATTCAACGCATAAATGATTTCAATTAGTTCAGATAAATAGGTTAAATATTCTTTTATATCTTTAACTGCCTGGATAGATTCTATATGGTTTTTTTGAATCGTTTCAGTGTACATCTGTGATTGTGTTGAGGCATTAAAATTAGGAGTCACTTCAATTGCTTTGGATGCAGCTTTGGTCGCTGCAATTGTAATAGGATCGCCAGAGAACAAAACCGCAGACTCTGCATATTTTAAACAAACTCCTAAACGGCTCTTTAAATGATTAAACTTTTCTTTAGCGTTTTTCTTGTCTTTAACTTTTCCGTTGGGAGCCTTTTCTTTAAAAACATACTCAATTTGCTGTAATAACTCGCTGCAAATAACAGCAAGGGGGTTATTTGAAAAGTCACTTTCCCAAACATCAATGTATACAACAGGATGGTTACGTTGAGCAAGCTCTACATACAAGCGTCTAATAAATTCTGTTTTACCAGAGCCATAAATACCATTCAGATTGAGCACCCGGCTTTCTGAAGTTAAAAACTGGGCTATGAACTGACCATATTCTTTTCTATTCGTTTTACATGTATCCCAATTATACGTGTCTTTCCATTGATTAAACTTGCTAGCGTGATTTGAAACATCCATATATTTTTCCGTATATTTTTAAATAGTATCTATAGTTTACAAAAACCCTAACCAATCTCTCCAAGCGCTTTCATCGCGGCTTGTGCTTTGTCTGTTTGTACAAAAATATGGTCGTGATAAAACGCAGCGACCACATTAGCACTTATATTATGCTCAGTGAGCTTTGCAGATACTGCAGCAGTTAGCCCAACGGCCTCTAAGCTTGAATGTACATTAAGGGTAATTAAATTATATTTACCTTCGTAAGTAATACCTGCTTTGTCGGCAGTTTCAGCTTTTAAAATAAGAGTTAGCCCTTCTTCTACATAAGTGGCAAGTGGCTCTAAATGAACATAATCGGCCAACTTCCCAGCTAAACAACAAAAATATACTCGCTTTGTTTAAGCGCTGGCAGCATTGCTTTTAATAACTCGTTTAACTCTAAAATTTCGACCATGGTCTTTCCTTTAATATGTTATACCAATTTTATTAAAAACATGACCATTCTAGCGTATTAAATAACTCATTAACTACGTTAAAAATTATTTATATAGAACAACTATGTATCATAATTTTAGCCTTGTTATTGCGCTGTTTTCTTATCGCTATAATAGCTCACTAATTTAATGCAATTGGTATTATTTAACCTGAACTCTGGTTAAGATATTTACGAATATATTGAATTATTTGATATTTAAATTTATTTTCTCTAGCCAGAGATTTTCAGTGAAAGCAAGGCGAATTTACGCGTCAATAGTTGGCCTATTGCAAGCAAATCCAACGCAGTTAGCGCTAAAAATAGCTGCTTGAGATAGGTTTACAATCCAAAGTTCAGGTTATTTACCTATATTCGTACACTTAAGAATCAGGTACATCTACTGTCGTATCAGAAAACTGTAGTTTTTCGATAGACGTAAGTGCATTAAGACCATCTTGATTATCTCGCATGTCTTGCACAATCACGCGATCATTTTCATAACTAACTTGATAAACAGATGATGAACCTGAAAATATCACTGTGTTCTGTGCTGAGTTGCCAGTGATATTATTATCAAACTTGTTAACAACCACATTACTGCTGTTATTACCTGTCAAAGTGACATCTTTTAAATATTGAGAATGATGGGTATAAGGTAGGTTTGCGTTAAAACTCAAACTAAAATCTCCAATAAAGCTTTCATCAATACGCGCATTGTAGGTTAGATATGGATGAAAAAATTTATTATCCATAATATCCAACCCTTGTGGATCTTTAGAAGCCAAGTCATCACGAGTCTTAGCTATGTACACTCCCCACATACCAAATGAACTCTCTTTATTGGCCCCCCAAAGACCGTAATAACTATCAACGACTGAAGCTAAATATTCTTGTGACAAACTATTTTCTGCCGTTAATTCAGATATCCAACTAGCCTGCTCTGCAGACCATGCCCAAAGTTTATCCGATAAAGCGTTTATTTGTGCTGCTCTTATATTCGCTTGGTATACTGGCAATACACCGTTAAAAGTAGTATTTTGATCTACGCCAATTCCATAATCATGGACAAGATGTAATATCTCCTCATACGAGGCATCACGATGCTCGTAGTTTTGATTAATGTACCAGCTTCCTCCTTCTACCTGCATCTCACTATAGTACAACGGTTGGCCCGCGAGTTCAGCAGCTGTATTTGTGCCATCATCCTCCCCATTGAGCAGCAATAAAACACCATTGTTTTCAGCTATTTTATTAGGGGCTGTTGATCTTTCACATTGGTAGCCAAATCATTGCACATGCCAGCGCTAACATACTCTCAAACTGTAATTTCAATTTATCGTACCTTGTCGCTATAGCACGGAAGTGCTTTAGCCT